>NZ_JBQSWV010000018.1:0-74049 GCF_052377495.1 Corynebacterium sp. AOP36-E1-14 | reverse complement strand
ATTCCGGGGAGTACGTCCCCGTGGAGGTCAGGTTCCAGGACTGTCTCTAGCGGCAGCAGAGGGATAGTGTCGGTGGATGGAATATGGTTCATGGCAGTGTCCTATCGGCGTCCGGCGAGTGTGTAGAGGAACGGTCGTACAAGGTCGGTGCAGCCGGCACCGGATTCACGGGGACCAGCCAGAGATCGGGCCTGTGGAGGCTCCTAAGGACCTGCGGTCCTGTTTCAGCTCACGCATCGCGGCCTTATGTGCCCGGCGCTCTGCCTGTCGTGTGGCGAGCCTGTCCCGGTCCCCTGCGGTGAGTCGGGCGAGGTCCTGGAGCCGTGCGCGAGTCTGTGCGAGAGTGGCGCGCTGATCGTCGCTGATCATTCGGTGGCCCCTAGGTCGGTGAGGCAGTCCTCGAAGAGCCGTGTGGCGTCGCGGAGGTTCTGTGCGGCTATGGCGGCGGCCCACTGCACGGTGCCCGGCGCGGCGTCTGGGTCGATGTAGGGGGCCGTGGCGTTGTCGATGGTGGCTTGAAGGTCGGTCATAGTGTGCCCTGTTCTGGTGCGGTCAGGGCGACCCAGATGGACGCTCATGTACTCACGTTTGGTCCGTCTTTGGTCCATGTCCATTTCCACCGATGGTCAGTTATACGGCCTGACCTGCACAGACAGTGACTACAGCGGCATGATGGTGTGCTTCTTCTCCGGCTCGAGCACCTGCTTGTCGCGCAGCAACCGCAGCGACTGGCGCAACCGCAGGCGCGTCTGCGCCGGGTCGATGATCTCGTCGACGTAGCCACGCTCCGCCGCCACGTACGGGCTGGTCATGTTGGCGTTGTAGAAGTCCATGAACATCTTCTTCGCCATCGGGCGCTGCTCCTCCGGCATGGCGGCGAGCTGACGGCCCTGGATCATCACCGCGGCGCCCTCGGCACCCATCACGGCGATCTGCGCGGTCGGCCACGCCAGGTTCACGTCGGCACCGAGGTTCTTCGAGCCCATCACCGCGTAGCCGCCGCCGAAGGCCTTGCGCACCACCACGGTCACCTTCGGGACCGTGGCCTCCACCATCGCGAAGCCCAGCCGGGCGCCACGGTGGATCAGCCCCAGCTTCTCCTGCTCGGCGCCCGGCAGGTAGCCCGGGGTGTCGACCACGAAGACCAGGGGGATGTTGTAGGCGTCGCAGATGCGGATGAACCGTGCCGCCTTGTCCGCCGCCTCGGCGTCCAGGCAGCCGGCCAGCGACATCGGCTGGTTGGCGACCACGCCGACCGGGCGGCCGTCGATGCGGGCGTAGGCGGTGATCACGTTCTGCCCGTAGTCCGGCTGGACCTCCAGCACGTCCTCGTCGTCGAAGATGCGGCTGAGCACCTCCATCATGTCGTAGCCGGAGTTCGGATCGTCCGGGATGAGGTCGACGAGCTCGGCGTCGCGCTCGCTCGGTGCGTCCGACGGGGCAGGCACCTGCGGCGTCGCCTCGAAGGCGCTGCTGGGCAGGTGGGCGAGCAGTTCGCGGACGTAACCGAAGGCGTCGTCCTCGTCGCTGCCGACGTAGCTGATGTTGCCGTTGGCGGCCTGCACGCGGGCGCCGCCGAGGTCCTGCATGCTGATCTTCTCGCCGGTCACCGACTCGATGATCTGCGGGCCGGTGACGAACATCGTCGTCTGGTCCTCCACGGCCACCAGGAAGTCGGTGGTCGCCGGGGCGTACACCGCGCCACCGGCACAGTTGCCCAGCAGGATCGAGATCTGCGGCGACTGGCCGGACAGCGGCAGCTGACGCCGGGAGAGCTCGGAGTACATCGCCAGGGACATCACGGCGTCCTGGATGCGGGCTCCGCCGGAGTCGTTGATGCCGATGACCGGGCAGCCGATGCGGGTGGCCATGTCCATGACCTCGCAGACCTTCTTGCCGAAGGTCTCGCCCACCGAGCCGCCGTAGACGGTCTTGTCGTGGGCGTAGACGGCGACGGGACGCCCGTCGACCCGGCCGTAGCCGGTGACCACGCCGTCACCGTAGGGCGCGTCCGGCACACCCGGGGTGCGCCCCAGGGCTCCGATCTCGGTGAACGACCCCTCGTCGAGCAGCGCGTCGATGCGCTGGCGCGGGGTGGTGCGTCCTTCCTCGTCGCGTTTCTGGCGTGCACGCTCGCTGCCCGGGTCCTGCGCCTCCTCGAGGCGGGAGTGCAGGTCGTCCAGCTTCTCGGCGGTGGACCTGCCGGTTCCCGGTGCGGTGCGTTGCGCGGCGACGTCCGCGTCGCCGAACCAGGGGTCTTCGGGTGTTCCTGTCATGGATCCCACGCTAGCGCACCTGGTTCCGCTGGGGGATGTCGCGCAGGTGCTCGGTGATCCGTGCACCGACGATGCCGATGGACGGTTCGTCCGGCACGGCCAGGTGGTCGCCGGCGAGCTGGACGAGCTCCAGGTCGTCGACCACGCCGTCCCAGCCGCCGTCGGCGGGGATGTCGGCGAAGGACGGCTCGAGTTCGATCGCGCCCTCGTGCATACCCTCGGACTTGTACAGCGTGACCGGGGCGGAGACCTCGGCCCAGCGTTCGAAGTCGAGGGTGTTGAGGATGCGGGTGTCCACGAAGCTGGCGCGCTGGTGCTCCAGAACGCCGGCGGCCAGACCGTGCGAGGAGGCGTCGGTGTTCTGCAGGAACATGCTCATCATGCCGATGAGCGCCTCCTCACCCTGGGCCTCGAGCAGGTCGTGCGGGACGGGCAGCTCGATACCGTAGGTCTTCGCGGCGAAGGCGGCGTAGCGGTCCCAGCGCGCGTGCATCTCCTCGGTGGTGTCCGGGGCCGGGTTCGCCGGACGCACCAGGTCGAGCAGCTCCAGGTGGCCCACGGTGACCTCACCGGCCTTCTCCAGGCGGTGGGCGACCTCGAAGGCCAGCGCGCCACCGAAGCTCCACCCGCCGAGGACGACCGGACGGCCGTCGGCCAGTTCGGTGATGTCGGCGACGTAGGCGTCGGCCCGCTCATCCAGCGTGCCCTCCAGACGCTCCACACCGTAGACCGGCACGTCGGCGGGCAGACGCCTGGTCAGCGGCTCGTACACCACGCTGGACCCGCCGGCGGGGTGGAAGACGAAGACCGCCGGGCTGTCCGACCCCTCGGGGCGGGCACGCAGTACACGGATGTTGCCGTCCACCGCGGTCTCGAAGACGTCGCGCACCAGGTTGGCCAGCGGTTCCAGGGTGCCGGCCTCGGCGACCTGGGTGGCGCTGATCTCCGCGCCGGAGCGTTCGCTCAGCCGGGCGGCGATCGCCGCGGCGGTGTCGGCGTCGACCTGCGGCAGTGCGCTGGTGACGCCGGCCGGGGCGGCACCGGTGAGCGAGGCCCACGTGCCGAAGACCATGCGCTCGGAGGCGTCACGCGGGGCGACGCCGACACCCTGGGAGTCGGCTGCCTCGGCGGCCTCGGCTGCCGGTGCGGCGTCGGCGGCAGTCTCGGCACCCTCAGCGGCCGGCGTGTGCGTCACGCCGTCGAGCTTCTCCTGCACCATCTGCTCGACCAGGGAGATGACCTCGTCGACCGAGCCGTCGCGCAGGGCCTGCACGTTCAGCGACGGCAGGTCGAAGTCGTACTCCACCCGGTTCTTGATCCGCATGCCCATCAGCGAGTCCAGGCCCAGGTCGATCAGCGGCAGCTCACCGGGAAGGTCGTCGACGTCGTAGCCCATCGACTCCGACACGATGCTGCGCAGCCGGTCTGCCACGCTCTGCCCGGACTCCGGGGTCCACCGCTCGGAGTCGGTGTCCACCGACGGCAGGGCGTTGCGGGCGCCGGACACCTGGCCTGCGGCCGGCTCCGTCTGCGGCGTCGCGGAGGACGCACCGGCGGCGCCAGCGGCCCCGGCGACACCGGCCGCCATGCCGCCCGCCGGCGACGCGGCGAAGGCCTCACCGGCCAGGCGCGACTCGTCTGCACCGTCCATGGCGTAGACCTGCACACTCAGCCCGCCGAGGGTACGTGCCACCAGGGTGGTCACCTCACCCTCGGTCGGCAGGGAGCCGTAGGTCTCCACCGCGGCGAGCACGGCGTCCGGCACGACCGCTCGCGCGGCGGCCTCGGCGACGGCGTCCACGCTGGGAACCTCCGCGGCGGCGACGGCGAACGCGGTCCGTCCGTCCGGCAGCGCCACCCGGCGCCCCGGCACCCCGCGCACCGACCCGCCGCCGGGACGCGCCGCGGTCCAGTAGCGCTGCAGGTTCCAGTGCACCCCGGGGATGCCGGACACCGCGCGCCCACGGCGCAGCGGGCGCCCGTCGGAGGAGTTCAGGCAACGGAAGTCGACCTCGCCGCCACGCACGTAGAGCTCGGCGACGGTGGCCAGCAGCGTGTCCACGCTGGGCTCCTTGCGCTTGAGCAGGTACATCAGGCTGGACTCGCCGGCGTCGTGGGCGAAGGCGGTGTTCATCATCGGCATCAGCGCGACCGGGTTCGGGGAGAACTCCACGAAGGTGCGGAAGCCCTCGTCGAAGAGCCGTCCGGTGGCGTCCGACAGCCACACCGAGTAGCGGGTGCAGCGCAGGAAGTAGTCCGCGTCGTGCACGGTGTCGCCCGGCTGGTAGACCACGCCGCGGTCCACGCTGCTGTACACCGGGGTGTGGATCGGGAGCGGGGTGATCCCGGCGATCTCCGCGTGGAGCTCACCGAGGATCGGGTCGAGCATGCTGGTGTGCCCGGCGCCCTTGACCTTGAGCATGCGGGCGAACTTGCCCTCGCCCTCCAGGTGGGCCACCAGGTCCGCGACCGGCTGGGCGGGCCCGCCGACCGTGGTCATGCCCGGGGCGGCGTACACCGCCGGCTCCACGGCGGCGAACTGCGGGTTCTCCTTCTGGAACTCCACCAGGTCCTCGACGCCGAGCTCGATCACGGCCATCGCGCCCTGCTTGTCCTCGGGCAGCAGCTTCTCGCCCTCGCCCATCAACCGCGCACGGTGGCAGGCGATGGTCACGGCGTCCTCCATGGACAGCCCGCCGGCGGCGTAGGCGCCGGCGATCTCGCCCATCGACTGGCCCACGATCGCCGCGGGACGCAGCCCCAGGGCGGTCATCAGGTCGGTCAGGGCGATCTGGATGGCGGTGATGCCGACCTGGGCGGTCTCGGTGGTGAAGTTCTGCGCGTCGTCCCGGATCATCTCGACCACGGAGTAGCCGGCCTCCTGCTGCACGACCTCGTCGACGTCGTCGAGACGCTGGGCGAACAGCGGCGACAGGGTGAGCAGCTCCTTGCCCATCTTGCGGTGCTGGGAGCCGAAACCGGAGAACACCCACACCGCGCCCTCGCGCTCGGGGCTGTCGGCGACGGAGATGCCCGCGCCCTTGCGCCCCTCGGCCAGGCGGGTCAGCCCGGCGACGGCCTCGTCGGTGTCGTGGGCGAGGACCACACCGCGCGAGCGGCCGTGGTTGCGCTCGCCGAGCACCCCGGCGGCACCGGCGAGCACGGCGTTGCCGGCCCTGCCGGTCTCCCCCAGCCAGGACGCGATGTCCGCCGCGGCGGTCCGACGCCGCGAGGGCAGCAGCCCGGAGACCGGGAGCAGACGCGGCAGCGCGCGTCCCGCCGGGTCACCGTCCGACTCCTCGCCGCCGTACTCCTGGACGCCGGCCCAGTCGATCACGTCGGGACGTTCGGGGACGTCCCGCGCCGCCGGTGCCGCGCCCTCCGGCGCGACGAGCACGACGTGGGCGTTGGTGCCGCCGAAGCCGAACCCGGAGACGCCGGCGACCGCTGCGCCGGAGTACTCCGGCCACTCGCGCGGGTCCTCCACGACCTCCAGGTGCTCGCGGTCGAAGTCGATGTAGGGGTTGGGGCCGGTGAAGTTCACCGTCGGCGGCAGGACGCCGCGCCGCATGCCGGAGACCACCTTGATCACCCCGGCGACACCCGCGGCCGCCTCGGTGTGGCCGAAGTTCGTCTTCGCCGAACCGAGCAGCAGCGGCGAGGCCACGTCGCGACCGGCGCCGAGGACCTGGCCGAGGGCGCCCGCCTCGATCGGGTCGCCGAGGATCGTGCCGGTGCCGTGGGCCTCCACGTAGTCCACCTGGGACGGGTCGATGCCGGCGTCGGCGTAGGCGGCGGCGAGCACCGCGGCCTGCGCCTCCGGGTTCGGGGCGGTCAGCCCGTTGGACCGGCCGTCCTGGTTCACCGCGGAACCGGCGATCACGGCGAGCACGTCGTCGCCGTCGCGGCGGGCGTCCGACAGACGCTTGAGCACCACGACACCGGCGCCGTCGGAGCGCACGATGCCGTCGGCGTCCTCGGAGAACGCGCGGATGCCGCCCGTCGGGCTCAGCACGCCGAGCTCGGAGAAGGCGATGGTGGCGAAGGGGCTGGCCAGCAGGTTCACGCCGCCGGTGACGGCCACGGAGGCCTCCCCGTCTCGCAGGGCGCGCACCGCCTGGTGGATGGCCACCAGCGACGCCGAGCAGGCCGTGTCCATCGCGACCGAGGGGCCGCGGAAGTCGAAGGCGTAGGAGATGCGGTTGGCGATGATCGCGCTGGAGTTGCCGGTCAGCGCGTACGGGTGCGCCTCGGACGGGTCGGCGCTGATCAGCATGCCGTAGTCGTTGTTCGTGGTGCCCATGAACACGCCCACGTCCGTGCCGCGCAGGGTGTTGGCCGGGATGCCGGCGTCCTCCAGCGCCTCCCACGTCAGCGACAGCAGGATGCGCTGCTGCGGGTCCATGTTCGCCGCCTCGACCGGGGAGAGCCCGAAGAACTCCGCGTCGAAGGAGGCGATGTCGTCGATGTAGCCGCCGGTGAGCACGGCCTCGGCCATGCGCCGGGACATCTCCGGGTCGTCGTCGTACTCGCTCCAGCGCCCCTCCGGGAGCTCGCCGACGCCGCTGCGGCCCTGCTCGAACATGCGCCACATGCCGTCGACACCGTCCGCGCCCGGGTAGCGCCCGGCCATGCCCACCACGGCGATCTGCCGGTCCTCCGGCTCCAGACCGGCACCGGCACCACCGGCACCGCCGCCGTGCGCGGTGCGTCCTCCCGCGACGCCGCGTCCGGTACGCGTGCCACCGGCGAGGACGAACCCGGCCAGTGTGGCGATGGTGTTGTACTCGTAGGCCACCGTGGCGTCCAGGGGCACGCCGGTGAGGCGCTCCAGCTCGCCGGACAGCACCACCACGTCGCGGCTGGACAGCCCGAACTCCTCCATCTGCCGGTCGTCGGTGATCTCAGCGGCGTCCAGGCCGGTGGTGGCCTGGACCCAGTCGCGCAGCCAGGCGCGCATCCCTGCCGGGGTGCTCGGTACGGCCGGTGCAGCGGGAGAGTTCTCGGGACCGGAGAGATCAGACGTTTCAGTCATATCGGGGACGATCATCCTTGTTTCATGGTGGACGGTTGGGAGGGGCGGCCTGAACGGGCACGACGGCCACCGTCAACATGCAATCGACGGTGGCCGTCGCCACGCTACAAAAAGGACGTCAACCACTCTAGTCGACGGTGACGGCGGGGACCGGTCACTACCGGTCGAAGCGGCCGTCCAGGTAGGCGGTGGCGCACACGCGGCGGGCGATCTTGTTCGCCGAGGACCGGGGGATCGTCCCCTGGTCCACGATGCGGATGTCCGCGGGCGTCACACCGTGGGTGGCGGTGACGGCCTGGCGGATGGACGCCACGGCCTCCGCGTCACCGGACGCGGGTGCCTCCGGGTCACGCTCGGCGACGAGGACGAGCTCCTCGGAGCCCGAGTCGCTGCCCGCACCGCTCACCGCGAAGGCGGCGAGCACGCCGGGCAGGACGTGGCCCTGCGTGGCGTCGGCGGCGGTGGCCTCGATGTCCTGCGGGTAGTGGTTGCGTCCGGCGACGACGACGAGGTCCTTGATGCGGCCGGTGATGTAGAGCTGGCCGTCGACGACGACCGCCAGGTCACCGGTGCGCAGCCAGTCGTCCTGCGGGGCGTCCTGGACGGCCGAGCCGTCGGAGAGACGGTTGGCCGCCGGCAGGGAGTTGCGGAAGGTCTCGGTGGTGTCGTCCTCGCGCTCGAGGTAGCCGGCGGCGATGTTGCCGCCGTTGAGCCACACCTCGCCCACGGTGCCCTCGGCGAGCTCCTCACCGGAGGTGGGGTCGACGATGGCCATGAACAGGGACGGGCCGGGCTCGCCGACGCTCATGATCGGCACGGCGTTCTCGGCGTCGTCGGCGACCTCCACGGCCTGACCCTCGGCGAGCTTCTCGCGGTCGAAGACGCGCAGCTTCGGGCGGTCCTCGGTCTGCGGGGTGGTCACGAAGACGGTCGCCTCGGCCAGACCGTAGGACGGGCGCATCGTGGAGCGGCGGAACCCGGCCGGCTCGAAGACGTCGCAGAAGCGGTCCACGGACTGCAGGCTCACGGCCTCGGCACCGTTGATGATGCCCTCGACGTGGCTGAGGTCGATGTCCGCCAGGTCCGCGCGCTTGGCCGGGTCGGCGTAACGCGAGGCGAGCTCCAGGGCGAAGTTCGGGACACCGGTGTACACGTTCACGCCGTCGCCGCGGTCGGCGAGCTGGCCGATCCAGCGACCCGGGTCCTGGATGAAGTCGCGCGGGGCCATGATGTCCTGCGGGATGCCCAGGATCAGCACGAAGGACGACAGGATGATGCCCATGTCGTGGTGGAAGGGCAGCCAGTTGACCAGGCGCATCGGCATCTGCAGCTGGCCGGCCTGGAAGACCTGCAGCACGTTGGTCACGATGCTGCGGTGGGTCAGCACCACGCCGGCCGGGGTGCGGGTGGAACCGGAGGTGTACTGCAGGAACGCCGCGTCGCCGGCGTTCGGCGCCAGCTCCGGGTGCTCCATCAGCGCCATCATCGGGTTCTGCCACTCCTCGGCGAGCGAGTCAGGCAGGGCGTCGATGGTGAGCACGCGGGGACGCTCGGAGGACGGCAGCGCGGCGAAGTGGCTGCGCACGTGGCCGGCGGAGGTCTTGTTCGTGAGCACCACGGTGGGCGTGGACGAGTCCAGGACGGCGGCGAGGTGGTCGGCGTGACCGGGCTCGGTGGGGTCGTAGAGCGGCACCGGGACCGTGCCGGCGTAGAGCGCGCCCATGAAGCCGAAGAGGTACTCCGGGCTGTTGTTGGCCAGGATCGCCACCCGGTCCCCACGCTCGGTGACCTGCTGCAGGCGTACGCAGACCGCCTTGACGCGGGTGTTGACCTCCGCGCGCGTCCAGGTGACGGTCTCCCCCTCGGCACCGGAGGCGAAGTCGTGGAAGGTGATCAGCGGGGTGTCGACCGTCCCCTCCATCTGGGCCATGGTGAACAGCATCTCGCACATGGCGGAGAGCGAGAGCTGGTCCGGGATGGCGATCTCGCCCTTGTCGTCGTAGAACTGCGCCATCGCGTCGCTGATGTCCATCAGGTCTCCCTCGTTACTGTCTGTCGGATTGCTTTCCGCAATGAATCCTATCGTCCCCGGGACGTCTCCCGTGACAATTACCGCCCTTCGGCGATGATGTCGCCGACCCAGTTGTTGATCCACTGCGGGACGGTGCCGCCGTCGACGACGGTGCCGTTGCTGGAGTACTCCGCGTGCACCTTGTTGGCGTCGATGAGGTCGTTGGCACGCTGCACCGCGTTGCCGATGTCCCGCGGCGCACTGCACACCAGGTCGGCCGGGGCGCAGAACTGCAGCGTGCTGTCCTGGAGGGCACCGAAGTCCTGCGGGCGTGCACCGCGCATCGACGCCCCCGGGACGATGGGGCTGACCAGGGCGCTGACGGGGCTGAGCGCGATCTCCGCGCCGATACCGGTGGCGTCGGGGCTGCCGACGAGCTCACCCTTGCCGTCCTCCCGACGACCGTCGGCGATCAACGCGACGCCGGCGACGGCGTCCGCCGGCACGCTGGACTGGCCGTTGCCGATGGCGGTGGCCAGGTCGCCGGTGAGCACCGCACCCTGGCTGAACCCGACCATGATCATGCGGGTGGCCGGGCACTGCTCGTTGACGGCCGTCATCTCGGCCTCGAGCGCGGCGTACCCCTGGTTGCGGGAGTCGTCGTAGGACATCTCGCGCAGCGCCTGGATGTTGCGGAACTGTGCGGCGTAGGGCAGCGTCCAGCTCTTGAGCTGGCCCCCGTCGACACCGTCGCCGAACTCCTCCTGCAACGGCTGGGTGACGTTGAGCAGCAGCGAGTTGGGGTGCGACGTCGGGTGGATCGGGTCGTCGTCCGCGGAGGACTCCCAGGTGCCCGGCGCGGCGAACAGCTGGTAGTCCGGGCAGGACGCCGGCTGCTCCGGGTCGGTGGTGCGGGTGGCGTCCGGCTCGGCGGTGTTGTCGGAGCCTGGGCCGCCGGCTTCGCGGGAGAGCCACGAACCGATGCTGACGACCAGGACGACGGCGAGGACGATGACCGCCGCGATGGTGAGGAACTTTCTCATGGGCAGTCAGAGTACCCCGTTTTCCTGGCAGCGCTCTGCCAGGTGGTGGGCAGCTCGCGTGAGTACGCGTCAGCTCCGGTGCACGGTGCCGTCGGGATCCTGCACCAGCGTGCCGCCCTCGAACTCCACCGAGGCCGAGCCGTCGGCGTGCCCGGTGTAGTCGCCGGTGATGAAGCCGAGCTCGCCGCCCTCGTACCCCTGGGCACGGTAGGCGTCGAACAGTGCGCCGTGGCGGATCACGAAGGTGCCCTTGTCCGAGGTGTAGAGCACCCCGTGCTCGAAGTCGCGGAACTGTCCGCGGGTGCCCTCCGGCGACGCCGCGGTGTCACCGGGCGTGCGGTCCATGTCCGGCAGGCCGAGGAGCCCGTCCGGGCCGTCCAGCTCGTCGTAGCGCTCGGCGATCGCACGGTTCGGCAGGGTGTAGACGGTGTTCCCGCCGTCGGCGCCACCGACGGTGAACAGGGTGCCGCCGGTGAAGTCGGCGCGACGCGAGCCGTCCGACGCGACGGTCTCGTCGCCGGTGAGGAAGCCGTAGCGTCCCCGCTCGAAGTCCTCCCGGCGGTAGGCGTCGAAGAGCGCGCCGTGACGGATCAGCGCCGTGCCGTACTCCTGGGACCAGTAGATGACCCCGTTGTCGAAGTCGGTGAAGTAGCCGGGCACGTGCGTGGCGCTGTGGTCACCGGTCGGGAAGCCCAGCTCCTCACGCTGGGCGACGCTCGTGGCGTCCGTACCGAGGTAACGCGCGGCGATCGCACCGTGCAGCAGGTGCACGTCCCCGTCCGGGGTGCGCAGCGCCGCACCGTTCTCGAAGCGCTGGACCTGGCCGGTGCGTCCGGCGACGGTGATGTCCTCCTCCGGGGCGACCGGGTAACCCCACGCGCCGTACTCCCAGTTCGTGGCGCTCCACTTGTCGACCACGTCCTGGGCCACGGTCACCGGGCCCTTGCCGTCCTGCACCTGCGACCAGTAGATGAAGCCGTGCTCGAACTGCGCCCACGCGCCACCGTCGCGGGCCCAGGAGTCCGGCTCCACCGGGTAGCCGAGCCAGGAGTTCGGGCCGCCGAGTTCGCGGTACTTCGCGCCGGTGCGGCCCCAGGTGGCCACCGCACCGGTCTCCTCGTCCGCGCCGTCCTTCAGGTAGACCACACCGCCACGGAAGTCCTGGGCGGTACCGGTGACCTTTCCGTCCTCGTTCCTGATCTCGTAGACCTCGCTGATGCAGTCGCCGAGGTCGTAGTTGTTCTTGTTCGTGCGGTAACGCTCCACCGCCTCGGCGAAGGCACCCTCGGCCTCGCACTGCACAGAGGTGTCGGACTCGTCGAGCCCCAGGGCGTCCGCCATGTACGGCCACGCCTGCTTCATCTCGTACTCCCAGTACGGCCAGGTGTGTGTGCCATTCGGACGGAACTTCGTCACGGTCTTCACCCCGGCGAGGTTGGCGAAGTTCACGAACGTCTGGCTGGTCACCCGCGACGCCGCCTCCATCGCACCGGAGTTGATGTCCGCCGCGCTGCCCGGGATGTCGCCCTGGGCGTCCCACGCGCCGGCCAGACCGTTGCCGGCGGCCACGTAGACGGTGGTCCCCGCGCGACGGAAGTTGCCGACCAGCAGTTTCGGGTCGTGGGTGAACCACTCCGGCGAGTAGTAGTTGCCCCACATCTTGCGGGCGTCGTAGCCGGCCTGCTCGGTGATCATGCCGAACGCGCGCGGCATCAACGGCGACGAGGTGTCCAGGTAGCCGGAGAAGGACGCCGCGAAGTCGAACATCTCCGCGTTGCGTCCGGCGAGCACCATTGCGCCGGTCGCGCCCATCGACAGCCCGCTGACCGCGCGGCGGTCGTTGGTGCGCCAGCCCTGCTCCAGGATCGGCGGCAGCTCCTTGGTGAGGAAGGTCTCCCACTTGAAGCTCTTGCCGCCGTCCGCCGACTGCCAGTCGGTGAAGAACGACCCGCCGCCGCCGATCGGCAGCACCAGGTTCACGTTCTTGTCCGCGTAGAACCGGACGGCGTCGGTGGCGTAGGACCAGGCGCTCTCGTCCTCGCTGCTGTAGAGCGGGCCGAGCTGCCAGACCGAGGGGAAGGTCTTCTCCGGGGAGCTGTACCAGTCGCGCGCCAGGTGGACCTGCACCTTCACCGTCTCCCCCGGCATGGCGGCGGAGTTGATGTGGAGCTTCACCCACCGGTCGGTGATCCACTCGACCTTCTCCACCGAGACACCGTCCGGCAGTCCCGGCAGGTCCTGCTCGGTGACCGACAGCGGCTCGCGCTCGGGGGCGGCACCGGGGTCCATGAACGCCAGCGGGGAGTTCTCCGGGGCGGTGTCCGTGGCCGCCTCGGCGGCCGCGGCGGCCTCCGGGGAGACCCCCGAATCGTCCTGGGCGGCTTCCTGGGCCGCTTCCTGGGCCGTATCTTGGGCGGTCACTTGGCCGGTCTCTTCGGCGGATGCCGGTGCCAGCGGCGTGAAGATGAGGGCACAGGCCAGCAACGTGCCGGTTACCCGGGCATGCCGCGATGGGCGATGGGACACTGGGGTTCTCCTTGGATGGAAACGTCGGTACAACCCCTGCCTTATCGCCGGGCCCCCAGAAACCGATACACGGTAGTATAAATATCACTTAAAAAGTGACGCAGGACACCCTGCGGGTGCCCCCGTCTCCGCATGTCGAGAAGTGTTACCACTTTTTCCGGGTCTGCTTTTCAGCGACCTGCGGGTATACCGCGAAAGGGCCCGGAGAAGTGGTAGCACTTCTCCGGGCCCCTTCCCCTGCGCGGGTCAGCCGCAGTAGTGGTTCTCCGCGGCCTCGGTGATGATGCGCTGGGCATCCTCGGCGGACACGTCGGTGAGCTCCTGCACCTCGAGCTGGCCGGCGATCATCGGCACGGCGAACCCGTCGCGCCCCTCCTCGTTCGCCAGGCACTGCTCACGGGCGGCGGCGATGACCTGGTCCTGGATCGCCGAATCCTCCACGTCGATGCCGTTGTCCTTGATCTGGGAGAGGAAGGCGTCGTCCTCGTCGGTCCGGGGTGCGACCTCGCCACCCGGCTCCTCGACCTCGTTGACCTCCCCGTCGCGCGGGGAGTCGCCGGAGCCGGAGCCGGTGTCCGGCGCGGCGGACGTCGGTGCGTCCGACGAGGACGGTGACGCCGATGACGAGGCGGACGAACTCACGCTGGGGACGTTGGTCTGCGTGTCGTCGTCACTGTCGACCGTGGAGTCGCCGCCGCAGGCGGCCAGGGTGCCGGCGAGCAGCAGTGCAGACGCCGCAGCGCCGAACCGCTTCATCGGGATGCTCATCGCGGATCCTTCTCGACGTTGCCGTTGACCTCGCGGATCTCACCGTTCTGGAACTTCACGACCTCGCCGCCGGCGTCGATGGACTGCTGGTCCTCGACCGGGAAGCCGAAGCGACCCTGCTCCCACTTCTCCTCGCCCCAGGCGTCGAAGATCGAGCCGTAGCGGATGATGTGCGCACCGGTGGAGGCGGACCAGTAGATGTTGCCGTGCTCGAACTGGGTGAACGCGCCACCCTTGATCTTGATCTCCTCGGAGGTCGGGAAGCCGAGTCCGGAGTCGTCGGGGCCGCCGGCCTCGACGTACTTCGAACCGATCTGCCCCTCGATCATGCGGACCTTGCCGGACTTGTCACGCACGGCGACACCGTTCTGGAACTGCTGGGCGGCACCGTCCTTGACGGTCTCCACGGCGGAGACCGGGTAGCCGAAGGCGCCGCTCTCCCACTTGGTGGCACCCCAGGCGTCGACGATGTCGTTCTTCACCGCGACGGCACCGGTCTGCGGCGTCCAGTAGATGATGCCGTTCTCGAAGCGCTGCAGGATGCCGCCGTCCTTCAGTCCGGTCTGCTCCTCGCCGGTGGGGTAGCCCAGCCAGCTGCCGGCACCGCCCATCTCGGAGTAGCGGGCACCGATGCGGCCCCAGCTGGCCCAGGCCTTCTCGGCGTCCTTCTTCCAGTAGATGCGGCCGTTGCGGAAGTCCTGCACCTTGCCGCCGTTCGCGGCGTCGTACTCGTTGGTGGTGCAGGTCCCCAGGTTCTGGCTGCGCTGGCGCTTCTCTGCCTCGGCGATGCGTCCCACGGCGGCGCAGTTGGCGCCACGGTCCTCGTCGGACAGCCCGAAGGTCTGGGCGATGTACGGCCAGGCCTGGGTCATCTCGTACTGCCAGTAGGGCCAGTCGTGGGTGCCGGAGCTGCGGTACTTGGTGACCACGTCCACGTCGGCGCGGTTGGCTGCGTTGGCGAAGGTCTGCGTGGTCATCCGCGACATCGCCTCCAGGCCGAAGGCCGCCGGGTTGGCCGGGTAGCCGGGGATCGGCCCCTGCTGGTCGTAGGGACCGGCGTTGCCGTTGCCGGCGGAGACGTAGACCGTCATGTCCTTGAGCTGGTCGACGTGCTGCTTGGGGTCGTTCTCGTTCCAGCGCTCGGAGCCGTAGGATCCCCACATGCGCTGCGCGTCGTAGCCGTTGCCCTCGTTGGTGGCGAAGTTGATGGCCTGCGGCACACCGGGCGAGGTGGTGTCGAGGTAACCGGAGAAGGAACCGACGAACTGGAAGAGCTCCGGGTGGCGCTGCGCGAGGTTCACCGCGGCGGTACCACCCATGGAGATGCCGGTGATGGCACGCTGCTCGGTGGTGCGCCAGCCTTCACGCAGCACCGCGGGCAGCTCCTGGGTCAGGAAGGTCTCCCAGTTGTAGGTGGTGCCGTCCTCGGGGTCCTCCTCCCAGTCGGTGTAGAAGGACGATGCGCCGCCGACGGGCATGATCACGTTGACGTTCTTGTCGGCGTAGAACTGCTGGATGTTGGTCGACAGGGTCCAGCCGGACTCGTCGTCGCGGGCGCGCAGGCCGTCCAGCGCCCACACGGACGGGAAGTCGCGGTCGGGCTGGCTGTACCAGTCGCGGGCCAGGAGGATCTGCACCAGCACCGGCTCGCCGGGCATCGACGGGGTGTTGATGTAGACGTTCGCCCACCGGTCGGACAGCCACTCGACGCGGTCGACGTCCACGCCGTCGGGCAGTCCCGGCAGGTCCTGGTCGGTGGTCTCCTGCGTAGGACGCTCCGGCACGTCGTCCGGGTCGAGGTAGTTGCCGAGGCCGCCGAGGCTGCCGCCCTGCGCCGCGGCAGGCGCGGCGAGGGGCAGCGCCAGGGCCACCGAGAGCGGCACCGCCAGGATGGCGGCACCGACGCGCCGTGAAGCCCCACGGGACGAGGGGCGGCGGGCGAGGGACTTCCCGGTGCGGGTGTTCGCAGCGTTACTCATGGTGGTGGCGTTCTTCCTTCGTAGGTACGTCTCGACGGTCACGGCGGCATCGGCTGTGGAGTGACCGGTGCACCGGCAGCGGGTTCCCCGCCCACTGCCGACGTCCGGTCGAAAACCGGTGCCCGCCACCGCGGCCCGGCCCCGGTACGGAGGACGGACGGAGGGTGACGGCAACACCGGCAATTATGGCAACCGGGACGCGAAATGCCCCGGACAACACGCCAGAACCTTGAAGTTTTACTTGAGACTTAGTTTCTCCACGGAGTCTAACACCCCACCACACCCCCGCACAGCCTTCAGGACAGAACGAGGATCCAGATCGCGATGTGGTGCAGTCCCCCGGCCACGATCGTCGCGGCGTGGAACACCTCGTGGAAACCGAACCAGCGCACCGAGGGGTTGGGACGCTGCCGGCCGTACACCACCGCCCCGGCGGAGTAGACCAGCCCGCCGACCACGATGAGGATCCCCGGCACCACCGGGATCGACTCCACGAAGCCCCCGAGCTTCAGCACCGCCAGCCACCCCAACGCCAGGTAGACGACCACGTCCAGCCAGCGCGGGTGGCCGATCCAGAAGATGTTCATCGCCACCGCGCCGATCGCCAGCACCCAGCAGACCGGAAGGATCCACAGCCCGTCCGACCAGGAGTCGAAGGCGAACACGGCGATGGGACCGTAGGTGCCGGCGATGAAGATGGCGATCATCGAGTGGTCCGCCCGACGCCACGCCTGCACGGTGGCCTCGCTGCGCCACGGGGCACGGTGGTAGAGCGCGGACACCGCGAAGAGCGCGATCAGGCACAGCGAGTACAGCGCGGTGATCCAGGACAGCGCGGCATTACCGTGCAGCATGAATGCGGCGGCGGTCAGGGCCGTCCCGGTTCCCCCGAAGTACCAGGCGGCGTTCTCGTGGAGCCGTCCCCGCATGAAGGGCCGCGCACCGCGGTCCACCGCCGTGAGCCGGCGACCGTTCCCACTGTGCCCGACGTGCGCCCGCTCCCCCTGCTGCCCCGGTTGGTTCTCTTCTGTTTCCATACTCGCCGAGTGTATGCCTACGGCCCGGGAGATGGTGATCATCTCCCGGGCCGTGGGGGCACTGCTTCAGTCAGGCTCTCAGTCAGGTCAGCAGACGACCTGGCCGGCGCGGTAGCAGACGTTCAGCGCGTCGAGGATCGACGTGCGGGCCTTCTGCAGCTCCGGGGTCCACAGCGTCCAGTTGTGGACGCCGACCGTGGGGTAGCTGGCCGTCACGTTCGCGCCGGAGGCGCGGGCGGCGAGCTCGAAGGTGGCGGTGGATCCGCGGGAGCCCCACTCCAGGCCGATACCGGCGATACCGCCGACCGGGTTGGCCATGAAGTCGTCGCGCGGGCCGGGGATGCCGGCCGCCGCGGAGATGTACACCGGCATGCCGGACAGCTTCGGCGCGTTGAGCAGCGGGTCGTTGGCGAAACGCGTCGGGTGCAGCGGGTGACCCCACATGTCCCAGATGTTCGCGCCGCGCGAGCCCTCGTTCATGGCGAACTGCAGGGCCATGTACATGCCCGGGGCTGTGGTGTTCAGGTAGCCGGACAGCGAGGTGACCTGCTTGAACTGGTCACGGTGACGCGAGGCGAGGTTGATCGCCGCGGTACCGCCCATCGACAGGCCCACCAGCGCGTTGTTGGTGCGGCTGATGTTGAAGTTCTGCGCCAGCTGCGCGGGCAGCTCACTGGTGAGGAAGGTCTCCCAACGCGGCTTCTTCGGGGTGGTGGAACCGTTGAACGGGCCGATCCAGTCCGAGTAGAACTGGGAGGCGCCACCGACGGGCATGACCACGTTGACGTCGTCGTTGACGAACATCTCCGGGGCGTGGCCCTGGTAGGTCCAGGCGTTCCAGTCGTCACGGGCACGCAGCCCGTCGAGCAGGTACATCGCGGCCTGGCTGTTCGAGCGCTTGATCTGGACCTGGATGTCCTGGTTCATCGACGCCGACCAGAACCAGCAGTTCTGGACGTAGTAGTTGTAGTTCGCCCAGGTACAGCGCGGTCCCAGCGTCGCCCGCTCGTCTGCCGAGGCAGTCGGGGCCACGACGGCGGCCAAGCCGAAGGCGGTGCCGATCGCGACGATCAGGGCCATGATCTTGCGGCCCAGCGAGCCGGTCGCGGACCGGTGCTTTCCGGTGGCAGTCGTCATGTTTTCCTTTACTTGCGGTTGTTCAGTCAGCGTCGTCAGGGTCGTGCAGGTCGTCTCTAGTCAACGAACCGGACGTTACCAAACAGTGATCTTTTCCGCCAAGAATATCGTCAAGCCCGCCCCAAGCGTTACGCCAGGGACGGGCCAGCGGGATGCCAGGTTCGACAGGCCCCTAGGTAACGGCCGGAATCACGTACACGGCCACCGCGATCGTGGCGACCCACAGCAGCGCAAGGGCCTGCAGCGTCCTGTCGCTCAGTGCGATCTCGTCCGGTGCACCACCCTCGCCCCGGTCGACGTCCGCGGCGTAGCGCAGGATCGCCACGGTGAAGGGCACCATGGAGACCTGGTACCAGACCGAGGCGTGACCCGGGTGCTGCTGGCTCATGTCGAAGCCCCACAGGGCGTAGGCCAGCACCACGGCCGTGGCGGACAGCGTCCACACGAACCGCAGGTAGGTCGGAGTGTAGCTCTCCAGCGACTTGCGGATCTTCGCGCCCGAGCGCAGCGACAGCTTGAGCTCCGCGTACCGCTTGCCGGCGGCCATGAACAGCGAACCGAACGCGGCGACCAGCAGGAACCACTGGGACAGGTCGATGCTCGCGGCCACGCCACCGGCCATGGCGCGCAGCATGAACCCGGAGGACACCAGCGCGATGTCGATGACCGGCTGGTGCTTCCAGCCGAAGCAGTAGCCCAGCTGCAGCCCGATGTAGATGGCGATGACGATCGCCAGCGAGCCGCCGTTGGACGCCAGGAAGCTCAACCCGATGGCGGCGACGATGAGCACCACCGCCATGGCGTAGGCCAGGCCCACCGGAAGCACGCCCGCGGCGATCGGCCGGTAGCGCTTCGTGGGGTGCTGACGGTCGGACTCCACGTCCTTGGCGTCGTTGACCAGGTAGATCGACGAGGCGCCGAGGCAGAACACGACGAAGGCGATGATGATGTCGGTGATCACCCGCCCCTGGAAGAGCAGGTCACCGCCGGCGGCCGCGGGCGCAGCGACGACGAGGACGTTCTTCACCCACTGCTTGGGGCGCAGCGCCTTGACCATCGCCTCGGGCAGGTTGCGCGGGGCACGGTGGCCGGTACCGGCACCGGTGTCCTCCGTCGACTCCTTGGCGTAGGTCTGGTCCTCCCACTCCGCCGGCTCCTCGAGCCCGGAGGTGTGCGGTTCGGACCCGATGAACACCTGACGCTCCCCCGGACGCTCGTTGGTGTCGTTGGACTCGGTGGGGTCGAATTCGGGGTCCGTCCCGGGTCGGGTCATCGGTTGATCTCCTTCGCAGTTCGGTGGACGGCCTTCTCGGTCGCCACCCCGAGGGCGACGCCGGCGAGGACGTCGGTGGGGTAGTGCACCCCGAGGACCAGGCGGGACGCCATCATCACCGGCACGCCGGCGAGCGGCAGCCGGGACCCGGTGACCCGGGTCAGCGACGTCAGCGCCGCGGCGGTGGACGTGGCGTGTGACGAGGGGAAGCTCAGCCGCGACGGCGTCGCCACCCCGACGCGGATGCGCGGGTCCGAGGGCCGGCGGCGTCGCACGACCCGCTTGAGGACGACGGACGCCGCGTGGGCGGTGAACGCCGAGACGCCCAGCTCCACCCAGGGTGCCACGCCGGCCGTCGCGCCGGCCGTGTCCTTACGTCCGCGCACGGCGGCGACCGCTGCGCCGGTGCCGGCGAGGGCGAACCAGCCGAGCGCGTGCTCGCCGAAGTGGCTCAGCCCGCGGGCGGTGGCGAGGACGGTACGGTCGGCCGGCGCCTTCAGGACGGCGTCCTGCACGGCGACGAGCACGTCCGCCTCGGAGCGGACCGCAGAGGTCATGACGTCTCCCCCGGCTCGAAGATCTTCGCCCAGGCGTCCACGCTGGTCAGCTCGGGGTGTGCCACGCGGTAGCGCTGCCGCATCTCGTCGAAGCGGGTCGCCACCTCCTTCTGCAGGCGCGCGGACTCGCGGGCCAGGTCACGGGCCTTGTCACGGTCGCGCTTGCGGTAGACCACGCCACGGCCGTCGGCGGTGGTCACGGTGACCCCGTCGAGACGGCCGAGGGAGAACCAGCGGGCCTCGATCGGGGGCAGGTTGACCTGCGGCACCTCGTGGTGGTGCGGGTCGGCCGGGCGCAGGTTGTTGGCCACGACCTTCGCCAGGCGCGAGACCTTGGCGAACGGCGACAGCGGGATGTCCGTCAGCTTCGCCGGTCCACCCACCGGGGCGGGCAGCTGCGCGGCGGACGGCACGACGACGGCGTCCGGGTACTGCTTGCGCAGCGCGTTGATGCGCGGCAGCGCGGTGTCGAGGATGTCGAAGAGCTGGTCCGGGCCGGCGAGGAAGTCCTTCATCGCCTCGTTCTGGATCGCCACGGTGGAGTACTCCAGGCACATGAGGTGCTTGGCGGTGGCCTTCGTCATCGAGGTGATGATGCCCGTCGGGCTGCCCTCGTGCTGCAGGGCGGCGACGATGAGCCGGTTGCGCAGGTGGAAGTAGGCCTGCCAGTCGATGGCGTCGTCCTTGTCGGACCAGGCCATGTGCCAGATCGCAATGCCGGGCCAGGACGCCGTGGGGAAGCCGTGGTCGCGGGCGCGCAGGCCGAACTCGCCGTCGTCCCACTTGATGAACAGCGGCAGGGGCTGGCCGATGGTGTCGGCGACGACGCGCGGGATCATGCACATCCACCAGCCGTTGTAGTCGGCGTCGATGCGGCGGTGCAGGTCCTTGGAGTCGACCGCCTCGCCGGAGGCGTTCTCCCCGTACTCGCCGCGGTCACGCAGCGGGTGGTTGTAGAAGTCGTGGTCGTAGTGCGTGTGCGGGGCGGCGGTCCACATGAAGCTGCCACGGTCGATGATCTCGCCCATGGTGTGCAGGTGGCTGCGCTCCTGCAGGTTCAGCATCTGACCGCCGACCAGCATCGGCGAGGTGGCGTAGCGCGACGCCGCCAGGGAGCGCAGCACGCTGTCCGGCTCGATGGCGATGTCGTCGTCCATGTAGAGGATGAACGGGCTGTCGGTGCCGCGCTCCGGGTGACGCGCCTCGTACATGATGCGCGAGTATCCGCCGGAGCCACCGAGGTTGCCCTGCACCGGCATGCGCAGCCGGTCGCCGTAGTGCTCCTCGACCGCCGGGAAGCCCGGCTCGTCCTTCGGGTGCTTCGTGCCCTGGTCGGGCATGATCAGCGTGTCCACGACCGAGTCGACGACCGGGTCGGACGACAGCGCCTCCAACGCGGCGACGGCGTCCGCCGGACGGTTGAACGTGGGGATGCCGATCGTCACGCGCGGCTCCGGGGCGGGCAGGACGTCTCCCGCCTTGAGCGTCTTCTTCCCGCCGGTGACGGGATCGGTCACCACGGTGTCGGAGACCACGCGCTGCTCCCCGGCGTCCTTCGTGGCGAACCAGCCGGCGCTGTGGATGACGGTCTCGGACTCGCAGGTGATGTCGAACCAGATCCAGCCGCCGTCCTCGAACGGGTCCAGGGACATGGTGAACTCCGCGACACCGCGGCCGTCCTCGTCGACCTCCACGATGCCGCCGGTCACGGCGATACGCGAGCCGTCGATCTTGGAGCGGTAGATGTCGATGCGCGCGTCGCCGGTGAGGTCGACGCGCAGCTGCACCTCGTCGAGCTGGCTCCACCGGCGCCAGTAGGACGCGGGGAACCCGTTGAAGTAGCTCTCGAAGCTGATCTCCTCGCCCGCGGGGATGCGGGCGGACGTGCGCGACAGGGCGGTGACGCGCCCCGGGGTCTGCTCGTTCTCCACGATGTAGAGGGAACGCACGTCCCGCGGTTCACCCCGCTTCGGCAGAATGACCCGGGCGAGGCGCCGCGGGTCGTATCGATCCTCGCTCCCGACGGCAGCCCGGTCGCCGGACTGGTCGCTCATCTCAGTGGTTGCGCTCATGAAGTTCTACGCCGGCCTCCGTTAGACAGTTGTACGCCGCCGATTATTCCCCATCAGCACCGCAGGGACGTAGTCGGGCACGCTGCATACGCCTGTGAGTCCTCTGTGGGTTCGGGCAGGGACACGGGTGCAGATACGGGTGAGGGTACAGGTGCGTAGCCTGGGCGGGCATGAATGACAGCAGAACGATCGTGATCACCGGCGCCAGCGACGGCATCGGCGCCGCAGCGGCGCGCCACCTGGCGGCGTCCGGCCACCGGGTCGTCCTGGTCGGCAGGTCGCCGGAGAAGACACGCGCCCTCGCCGACGAGCTGGACGCCCCCTACCACCTGGCGGACTTCCAGCACCTCGACCAGGTGCGCGACCTGGCGTCCGACCTGCTCGACGCCTACCCGCGCATCGACGTGCTGGCGAACAACGCCGGCGGCATCTTCTCGCAGGAGACCACGCAGGACGGGTACGACAAGACGTTCCAGGTCAACCACCTGGCCCCGTTCCTGCTGACGAACCTGCTGCTCGAGCGGCTACGCGAGTCGCACGCCACGGTGATCCAGACCGCCAGCATCGCCGCCCGCCTCTTCGGGGACCTTGATCTCTCTGACCTCGACAATTCAGGGAAGTGGAGCGCGAACAAGGCCTACGGCGACGCCAAGCTGGAGAACATCCTGTTCACCGGCGAACTGGACCGCCGGTTCGGCGACGAGGTCAACGCCGTGGCCTTCCACCCCGGCGTTGTCAGCACCAGTTTCGCCTCGGACACCTCCAGCCTCATGAAGATCGTCTACCACCTCCCCGTGGTCTCGAAGCTGCTGATGACCAGCCCCGAGGACAGTGCACGCCTCCTCGTCGACCTGGCCCTGGGCGAGCCCGGCACCGATTTCACCCCTGGCGGCTACCACGAGCGCGGGAAGCTGGCCACGAAGGTGAATCCGCAGGTCCACGACGCGGCACTGGCGGAGGGGCTGTGGGAGCGCAGCGCGGAGCTGACCGGGGTGGGGCGCCCGTAGGTTTCCGCACCGACATCCCCGTCGGTACTTTAGGGTGGAAACATGACCGCCGAGATCCTGTCCCGCGACGACCTGTCCTTCCTGCTCCACGACTGGCTGCGTGTCGAGGAACTCACCGACCACGCGCCGTTCGCCGAGCACTCCAGGGACACCTTCGACGCGATGCTCGACGCCTCCCGCGAGCTGGCGGTAACGTCCTTCCGCCCGCACATGCGGGCCTCCGACCTCGACGAGCCGACGTTCACCAGCCGCGACGGCAGCGTCCACACCCACGAGGCCATCGCCCCGGCACTGCGCGCCTTCGCCGACTCCGGCCTCGCCGCCGCGTCCTTCGGGGAGGAGCACGGCGGGGTCGACCTGCCGCTCACCGTGTCCCGCGCCTGCTTCGCCTGGGTCCAGGCCGCCAACATCGCCACCGCCGCCTACCCCATGCTCACCATGGCCAACGCCGCCCTGATCATCGCCCACGGCTCCCCGCAGCAGGTGACCGACTACGCCGACCCGCAGCTCGCCGGAGTCTTCAGCGGGACCATGTGCCTGTCCGAGCCCCACGCCGGTTCCTCGCTGGCCGACGTGACGACCCGCGCCCGGCGCGACGACGACAGCGGTACGTGGCGCCTCACCGGCACGAAGATGTGGATCTCCGGCGGCGACCACCAGATGACCGACAACATCATCCACCTCGTCCTCGCCCGCACCGGCGCAGCCGGGGTGAAGGGACTGAGCCTCTTCATCGTCCCGAAGGTCCTGAAGGACGGCGAGCGCAACGACGTGACCCTCGCCGGCCTCAACCACAAGATGGGCTACCGCGGCACCACCAACACCCTGCTCAACTTCGGCGACGGCACGCACTCCCCCGGCGGGTCGGCGGGCGCGGTCGGCTACCTCGTCGGCGAGGAGAACCGCGGGCTGCAGTACATGTTCCACATGATGAACGAGGCCCGCATCGGCGTGGGCACCGGCGCGGCCGCCCTGGCGATGACCGGGTACCTGGAGTCCCTGGACTACGCGCGCAACCGCCCGCAGGGCCGGCCCGTCGGTGCGAAGGACCCCGCCCGGCCGCAGGTGCCGATCATCGAGCACGCCGACGTCCGGCGCATGCTCCTGGCGCAGAAGGCCTACGCGGAGGGGTCCATGGCCCTGTGCCTCTACGCCGCGAACCTGGTGGACCGCTCCACCGTCGCAAGCGGTGAGCAACGCCGACGGTTCGACCTGCTGCTCGACGTGCTCACCCCGGTGGTGAAGAGCTTCCCCTCCCAGTACGGGCCCGCCGCCAACGACCTGGCGATCCAGGTCCTCGGCGGTGCCGGCTACACCCGCGACCACAACGTGGAGCAGTTCTACCGCGACAACCGGCTCAACCCCATCCACGAGGGCACGCACGGAATCCAGGGCCAGGACCTGCTCGGACGCAAGGTCGTGATGCAGGACGGCGCGGGCCTGCGCCTGCTCGCCGAGACGATCACCGCGACGGTGGACGCCGCCGCGGCGTCCTTCCCCGCGTTCTCGGACGCCCTCGCCGCCCGCCTCGCACGCCTCGTGGAGGTCACCGCGACGTTGCGGAAGGACGGGGACGCCTCAGCCGCACTCGCCCACGCGACCGACTACCTCGAGGTCACCGGGCACGTCGTGGTCGCCTGGATCTGGCTGGACATGGCACACGCCGCCCGTGAGGCCGGCTCCCCGCTGGCGGCCGGCAAACGGGCCGCCGCCGAGTACTTCTTCACCCGCGAACTCCCCCTCGTCGACCCGGTGCTCGACCGGCTCGCGCACCCGGACTCCCTGTTCACCGGACTGGACTGCGCTGATCTGTGACGCCGTGTGACGCCGTGGCTACCCGACGGTCTCAGCGTGCCGGGCGCACCACGGCACCGCCGTCCAGCGCCTCGGACAGGTCGTCGAGGAACCCTTCGTCCAGCGCCCAGCGGATACTGAGCGGACTGGGACCGTTGGTCGCCGAGGCGAGCGTCTCGTCCTCGAGGATGTAGTAGTTGCCGTCCTCGATCGGTCGCCACCGCGACATCGCCGGGGTCTCCAGCGTGTCCCGCGTCTGCTGCGCACTGCTCGACCAGCCGACGAAGAGGTCGGTGTCGACCCGTCCGACGTTCTCCAGACTGACGGTGCCGAAGAAGGAGTCCTCCTCCTCCAGGTCCATCGAGTCGGCGAGGTTGGAGCTGTCCACCAGGCCGAACTCCCGCAGGAAGGCGACCCGCGGGTCACCCGACACGTAGAGGCCCAGCTCCTGGGAACCGCCGTCGAAGGTCAGCCCGTAGACGAAGGACGAGTCCTGCAGGTTCGGGTACTCCGCGGCCTCGTCCGCCATCGCGGTCTCGGTCTCCCCGATGAGCTCGGCACCGCGCTCCTGCTCCCCCATCGCGGTGGCCACGGTCTCCGTCAGTTCCTGCCAGCTACCGGACTGCCAGGGGCTCTCGGTGTAGGCCACGGTCGGGGCGATGTCGGTGAGACGACCGTAGTCGACGTCGGTGATCCCGGAGTGCGGCGCGAGGATGAGGTCGGGTTCGGTGGCCGCGATCTTCTCCACGTTGATGCTCCCGTCCTCGGAGTCGGTGAGTTCGGGCATGTCGGCGTCCAGGACGTTCTCGACCTGGTCGCGGAACCACGGGCTGAACCCCTCGTCGTCGCCTCCCCAGGTCTCGTCGACCCCCACCGGGGCGGTGCCCAGGGCGGCGACGATGTCGTGGGTGATCCATCCGATGGTGACGATCCGCTCCGGCTTCTCCGGGATCTCCGTCTCGCCGTAGACGTGTTCCATGGTGACCGGGAAAGTGCCGGATCCGCTGTCACCGCCACTGCCGCCCGAGCTGTCCCCATCGTCGGACCCGCATGCGGTCAGTACCGCCGCCGACGCCAGCGCCACCGCGCTCAGCATCCCCAGCCAGGCCACTCGCATGCCCTGCACTCCACCTGTTTTTGTCATGGTCCCACTCCTGTTTTTTCTGCTTTTTCTGTTGTCATGTTGTCGTCCCGCGAGGAACTCACCGCACGGTGCGGAAGTACTGCGGGCCGCGTCCGGTGACGCGTTTCATCGCCGTGCTGAAGGCACTGGCGGAGGTGTAGCCCACCTTCCTGGACACCGCGCCGACCGGCGCGCCGTCCGACAGCAGCCGCACGGCCTCGGACATGCGGGCGGCCGTGCGCCACTCGCTGAAGGTCATGCCGGTGTCCGCCCGGAACGCCCGGGCGATGGTGCGCCCGCTGGTGTTGAGGATCCACGCCCAGTCGTCCAGGGAGCGGTCGTCGTCCGGACGTTCCATGACGTGACGCATGATCGGCTGGATCAGCCGGCTGTCCGGCAGCGGCAGTTCGAGCCCCGGCAGGCACGGCTCGGACATGAAGTCCAGGCACAGCCGCTGCGCCCGGAACCGCCGGTCGCGTCCCATCGCGTTGTAGGCCATCATCACCAGCATTTCCCTGGTGGCGGCGTTCACCGCGACATCGTGCACCCGGTCCGCCGGCCCCTCCCACGCGTCCGGTCGCACGTAGACCGCGGTCAACGTGCTGGACGCACCGGTGTCGGCGGCGTGCCCCACGCCGGCGGGCACGAAGACCCCGTGCCCGGGCGGGAGGTGGTGACGGTGCCCGTCCACGTCCACGTAGGCGCTGCCTCGCATCGGCCAGAAGACCACGTGGTGGTTGAGGTGGTGGTGCGTGTCCCCCGTGCAGACCTCCGGTTCGAGCGGACTGGGGTAGCGCAGTTCCCGCATCGTGAGCAGGTAGTCTCCGGGGATCAGGTCGTCCTGCTCGGCGGACATCGGCGGGACGGACTCCGGCGCGTCGAGTACCGCGCCCTGCAGCACGGTCACAGCCCGTTCGTCTCGTAGAGGCTGTCGACGAGGTCGGTGACCTCGTCGGGGTCGCGGTCGCTGTCGTAGAGGTCACGGACCTTGTCGGCGAACTCCTCGCCCAGCGCGTCGTAGGCGGCGATCCACCGCTCCTTGTCGTGGACCCAGTAGCCCATCGTCGTCGCCGCCGTCCGGGCCAGGCCCTTCTCCTCACGCAGCTGCCGGCGCAGCGTCCGCGAGACGCGGGTCTCCGTGCCCACCCACACCGCGGCGTCCTGCGGGATGTCCAGGTCCGACAGCGCCTCCGGCAGACGGGAGGGACCCACGCCGTTGCCACCGCCGGGCAGCCAGACGCATTCGACCTCGCCGCGACGCGGCGCGACCTCGTACCCGGCGTCCCGGACCTCGCAGACGAGGGTGGACGTCATGCCCGCCGGAGCGTCCTCGCAGATCCGCAGTGCCGCCGGCAGGCCCGGCTCGTCGCAGAGCAGGACCTGGTGGGTGGCGTCCTGCGCCCGCCGGTACACGGCGACAGGCTCGGTCAGGCCGACCTCGCCGCCGACCTCGACGGTGGTCGCCCACGTCGTCGCCACGCCGGTGCCGTGGACGACGAAGTCGACGTCCACCTCACCGGGACGCCAGTCGCGGATGGTGTAGGTGCGCATCTCCGAGGCCTCGACGCCGTCCGCGTACACCCAGCCGGTGCCCTCCACACGCGGCAGGCGGACGGGCTCGGTCGGGGCGTCCGGGAAGAAGACCCGCACCCACTCGTCGCCCACGTCCGTGGTGGGGTAGTCGGCCATGTCCGGTCCGCCAAGACTGACCCGCACCATCGCCTTGCCGACCCTCGTCACCGCCGTCACCCGGGCCCGGTGAATCCGGGGATCGGAACCTCCCTGACCTGCATCCACGCGTTTCTCCCGCCGTCCGCGCAGCACCCTGGCGGGTACCGCTGCACTTATTTTCGCTAAGGCAACCCTACATGTACCGGTCTTCGCGCAACGGACAGGTCACCTCGCACAGACGTCAGGGATGCGGTGCTGCCACGACCGGCGCCCCGGGCGCAGGGCTGTCGTGAAACAGACACAATCTGTCCGATGCCCGCAGATACCGACGGTTAGCGTCGACTCCATGACATCACGAGGACGTTTCACCGCACCGCTGCTCGCCGGCCTGTGCGCCGTATCCCTGACCGCGCTCGCCGCCTGCTCGTCGGACGAGGACTCCGCGACGGGTGGCGACTCCGGCGCCGACACCATCACCTTCGACTACGCCGACCAGCAGGTGGAGATCCCGGCGGACCCGCAACGGGTGGTCTGCATCGAGACCCGGCTCTGCCCCGAGTTCGCCGAGATCACCGGGCTCAACCTGGTGGCGACCCCCGAGATCACCGCGGAGTCCGCACAGAACAACGTGGTCAACGACGACCTGCCGGACACCGTGACCAGGTACGACTTCAACACCACCGACCCGGACGCCGAGGCCGTGGCGGACATGGACCCCGACCTGATCATCACCACGGCCGCCTGGTTCGACACCTACGACAGCGAACAGCAGCAACGCCTCGAAGAGATCGCCCCCGTGATCGGACTCGACGGCGACCTCGCCCGGGATGCCAGGGCGTCCTCCCTCGGAGACGACGCCTGGCTCGAGCCACTGCTCGACCAGGCCGAGCAGATCGGCAAGAGGGAGGAGGCAGAACAGAGCATCGCGGACTACCACCGCGTCGTCGAGGCCGGCGCCGAGGACCTCGGCGAGTACGCCGGACAGACCGTGGCCATCGTCGCACTGCAGGACGACCAGTTCGTGCTCGAGGACGAGAACCTCGCCCCCGAGGTGCTCACCGACCTGGGCTTCACCGTGCTGACCGACAGCGGGTCACGCGAAGCCGACGGATCGCTGCGGATGTACAGCAAGGAGAACCTGAACATCCTCACCGAGGCGGACGTGATCCTGGTGCAGAACCCCGACTCCGCCGTCGCCGACGACACGATCTGGAAGAACCTGCCCGCCGTGGTCGACGGCAAGACCCCGCAGCTGCTCTACAACCACCGCGCAGGGTACTCGAAGGTCGGGGCTGACTTCGCTGACTACGTCGTGGACCAGCTCACCGACTGACAGTCGAGCGCTACCCCGGCGCTACCCCACCGAAGCGGACAGGACATCCGCGATGTCCTCGACCGCCCAGGAGAGGCTCAGCGGCGTCGAGGTCGCCAACGCCAGGCCCACGTCCGGGTCCTCGATCACCGAGGCATCACCGTCCGCGACCGGCCCCCAGGCGGCGAACGTCCGGTCGGCGTCCACCGCGGCGTCCCACTCCTCGCGGCTGACGGTGCTCACGTTGGTGTCGGCGTCGGTACTGATCAGCCTTTCGACGGCGACGTTGAAGCTCGACTCCCCGTCCGCCTGCTCCGCCAGGGCGGCCAGGTCCGGCGACGGGGTCAGACCGAGCTTCTCCAACGTCCCGACCCGCGGGTCCGCCTCGGAGAAGATCACGACCTGGCCGTCCGTCGGGAGGAAGCCGTAGAGGAAGGACACCCCGGACAGTTCCGGGTGGGAGTCCGCGACCCCGCTGATCTTCTCGTCCAGCTCACCGGTGATCTCCGCCGCCCGTTCGGCGCGGCCCAGCGCCTCACCGACCATCGTCAGGTGGTCCTGCGCGGACGTGGCCCAGGGCTCGTCCGGGAAAGCGACCGTGGGGGCGATGTCGGTCAGCCGGTCGTACTCCTCGGCGCTGATACCGGAGTTCACCGCGAGGATCAGGTCGGGTTCCTGGGTCGCCACGAACTCCGTGTCGACCTCACCACGCTCCAGCGACTCATCGGTCGCCGGCAAGGGTGCGCCGAGTTCCTCGACGGCCTCGCGGAACCACGGGTGGTACTCGGCGCTGTCACCCTCGCCACCGGCGATGCCCTGGGCGACCGGGACGGTGCCGAGCTGTACGGCGAGGTCCGCGCCGCCCCACCCGACCACGAGGACACGCTCCGCCTGCTCCTCCACCGTGGTCTCCCCGTAGGCGTGGTCGATGGTGACGGGGAACGCGCCGTCGTCGGGTTCGGCGAAGACGCGTTCCGCGCCGTCGCCTGAGCCGGACGAGCCGGACGTCTCGTCCTGCGCCGAAGAACATCCGGCGAGCAGGGCGGGGACGGCGGCGAGCGCCAGGACGGCGACGGCCGCACGGCGGCGTGCCGGACGGACCCGTCGCGGCAGGGTGGTGTTCATGTGACTCCAGTCATCGGGAATAGGGGTGGAGCGGGGACAACGACAGGTCAGCCCTGCAGCGGGGCGAGGACCTTCTCCTCGATGATGTCGAGGAAGTCGACCGCAGAGGCATAGTCGGTGACCGACCCGTCGACGGGCACGACGTGGTCGTCCTGCGCGGCCTTGAGCTGCTGGAACAGCGGGTTGTCCATGACCTCCTGCATGCCCGGGTCCACCGTCCCGTCCGCGTTGAGGGGCACCATGACCACGTCGGCCTCACCGAGGAGGGAGCCGATGTTCTCCGTGGAGTACTCCTCCCACCCCTTGGGGAACTCGCCGGTGGGCACCGACGACGCCGTGGTCATGCCCACCTCCTCGAAGATCGCGCCGAGGATGCCGGAGGGGTAGTTGATGTAGAAGTTCGTCGGGTCGTCCATCGGGCCGATCGAGGCGAAGGTGTACTCGTCGAGCACGTCGGCGTAGTCGTCCTGCAGTTCCGCCAGGCGGTCCTCGTAGGCCGCCTTCGTCTCCTCGAGCTCGTCCTCGGTGCCCACGGCCTCGGCGATGGAGGCGACGATGGCCTTCCAGTCACCCCGGTCCTCACCCTCCACGATGACCGTCGGGGCGATCTCCGCGAGCTTCTCGTAGACGTCGTCGTCGATCTCGAGGACGTCGCCGACGATCAGGTCCGGCTCAGCCGCGGCGACCGCCTCGATGTCCAGCTCGAAGAACTTGCCGACCGGTTCGGCCTGCTCCACGAAGTCCAGCTGTTCCTCGGTGAACCCCTGCGTGTAGTCGCTGTAGTCCTGGGTACCGACGGGCGTGACGCCGAGGGACTTCAGCTGCCACGGGGTGTCGTAGGAGACGGCGACGACGCGCTCCGGGGTCTCCGGGACCTCCACCTCGCCGTAGGCGCTGTCCACGGTGCGGACGTTGTCGGCGTCCTGCCCGTCGTCGTCGCTGCCGCAGGCGGCGGTCGCCGCCACCAGCCCGGTGGCCACCGCCACCGCTGCGACGGTCCGGCCCACTCGCCGGCCCAGTTTCGTGGCCCAGTGCGTGGCCCCGGTTGTCGTCCTCATCTGCTGCTCCTCATCTGGTTCTCCTCGTGGCGTCCAGAAAACTCCATGGACATTCATCCAGACCGTAGCGGGCGGTCGGTCGGCGCAGCGGACACTGTCTGCAGCGCAACGGACACAGGAACCGACCCTGTCCGCTGCACGACGACTCCCGTCCGCCCCGCCGCGAGCCACGGCCCTAGCGTGAACTGTCATGCGGACCACCGACCCTTCCGGCGACCCCACTGCCGCTCCTTCCGGCGTCACCACCGGCCACGTCCTGCGCATCGCCCTGACCGGCGACGGCCGGGCGCGGCGCCTGGCGGCGTGCACCCTCGGCCTGGTGGTGCACAACCTCGGCGATGCGGCCGTGCCCGTGCTCATCGGCGTCATCATCGACCGGGCCGTCATGCCCGGAGACCCCCGGGCGCTGGCCGTGTGGCTGGGGGCGCTGGCGGGGGTCTTCCTGCTCACGTCGCTGAGCTACCAGCGCGCGATGCTGGGCATGGTGCGGGTCTACGGCCACGGTGAGCACGACCTGCGCCAGCTCGCGCTCGGCCGCGTCCTGCACCCGCGTGGGCACGCCCGGCGCTCCACCGGCGAGGTCCTGTCGATCACCACGAACGACACCTTCCAGGTCGCCGGGGTCTCCTGGAGCATCGTGCAGCAGCTCGCCACCGTCGCCGGACTCGTCGCCGCGGCCGGGGCGTTGCTGGCCGTCTCCGCTCCCCTGGGCATCGGGGTCCTGGCCGGGGCGGTGGCCGTGCTGGTGCTGATGCAGCGGCTCTCGCGTCCGATGTTCGCCCGCGGACGCACCGAGCAGCGGGCCGTCGCCGCCGCCAGCGACGTCGCCGCGGACGCGATGGCGGGACTGCGCACGATCCGCGGCCTCGGGGCCGAGGACGAGGTCGCCCGCCGGTACCGCGTCGCCAGCGCACATTCGCGCGATACCGCGGTGGCCTCGGCATTGTCGCTGCGCGGCTACGAGGCGGTCAGCGACGTGGTTTCGCTGGTCTACCTGGCAGTACTCACCTTCGCCGCCGGCTGGCTCGCACTCGACGGGACGATCACCCCGGGTGAGCTCGTCACCGTGATCGGGTTGGCGCAGTACCTCAAGGGCTCGCTGTCGCACATCGGCACGTTCGGGGCGAACTGGGCGTACAAGCGCGCCTCCGCGGCCCGGCTGCGCGCCTTCGTCGCCGAGGAGTACCAGCTGCCCGGCGCGGCGCACCCGGCGCCGCGCCGCAGCGGCGACGCCGGCGTCCTGACCTGGGAGGCGACTGCAGACGCCTCGGCGGCCACCGCGCCGACGGTGACGGCACGCGCAGGACGGCTCGTCGGCGTGCACGTCGCGACGTCCGACGCCGGACGCATCGCCGACCGGCTCGGCTTCCGCACCGTCCCGGCGCGCGGCGAACTCACCCTCGACGGGGTCGACGCGCTCGACCTCGGGCCGGACGCCTGGCATCGGGCCGTCACCGTGCCACCGCGCGACTCGACGCTGTTCACCGGCTCCCTGCGGGAGAACGTGACCTTCTCCGACGCGCAGGTGGACGCCGATGTCGCCACCGCCACCGCGTTGGACGACGTCGTCACCCACCTTGGTTCCGTCGAGGCCCCCGTCGGCGAGGGCGGCCACCGGCTCTCCGGGGGCCAGCGGCGCCGCGCGGTGCTGGCCCGCGCCCTACATGCTTCCGGGCATGTGCTCGTCCTCGACGAGCCGACGATGTCCCTGGACCCGGTGACCGCCCGCGACGTCGCCACCGGACTCGCCGCGCTCGTGCACGACAGGCCCGGGCTGGCGGTGCTGGTCATCACGTCCGACCACCTCATGCTGGACGCCTGCGACGAGGTGGTGGAGCTGTGAACACCACCACGAACCGGCTGCCCGAGGCCACCGTCCGGCAGACCGGTCGGGTCGTCGCGGAGCTGCTGCGACCCCGCCTGGGTGCGTTGTCGCTGGTGGTCGCGTGCCTCACCCTCGGCTCGGCCGCGGCGCTGGCCGTGCCCGCCCTGCAGGGGCGCCTCGTCGACGACGTGATCGACGGACGCGGCCTGGACCGTCTCGCACTCACCGTCGGCGGCGTCGTCGCGGCCGGCGTGGTCGCCGCACTGCTCGTCCTGTGGGGCGGTCGCCTGCTGGTCAGGACCCTGCAGGATGTGCTCGCCACCCTGCGGGAGGACGTGCTGGACGCCGCGGTCCACCTCGACCCAGGGGCCGTGGAGAGCGCCGGCAGTTCCGACGTGGTCTCCCGCGTGACCGGGGACGTGGAGTCCGTCACCACCGCGGTGACCGAGGTGCTGCCGCGCACGACCCAGGCCCTGTTCACCCTGGTGGTCACGGCCCTGGGCTTCGCCGTGCTGGACCCGTGGCTGGCGCTGGCCGCACTCGTCGCCCTGCCGGTGCAGGTGCTCTCCGGCGCGGTGTTCCTGCGCAGGTCACGTCCGCTCTACGTCCGTCAGCAGCGGATGGACGCCGAGCGCGGGCAGGCGCTCATCGAGACCGTGAACGGTGCGTCCACCGTGCGCGCCCACGGGCAGGGGGCGAACCGGTTACGCCTGGTGGCCGAGCGCAGCCTCGCGTCGGTGGAGATCGGGCGGGCGGCGACGAAGGTGCGCAACGTCTTCAACGGCGGGTTGAACGTCGCCGAGTTCCTCGGGCTGGCCGCGGTGCTGTGCGTGGGTTTCTGGCGGGTCGACGCCGGGGTGCTGAGCGTGGGGGCGGCCACCGCCGGCGCACTGTTCTTCCAGCGCATCTTCGCCCCGGTGAGCGTACTGCTGGCCAGCATCGACGACCTCCAGCGCGCGGAGGTGGGCCTGGCCCGGCTCGTCGGCGTGCTCGGGGTGGGTGGGGATGGGGTTGGCGCTGCTGGCGGGGCGGGCGGTACAGATGGCACTGTGCAGATCACGGACGTCCACTTCCGCTACGGCGGTGACCAGCGCAGCGGGACCGTCAGCGGGACCGGGCTCGACGGCATCACCCTCAGCGTCCCCGACGGGGCGCGGGTGGTGCTGGTCGGCGCGTCCGGATCGGGGAAGTCCACGCTGGCCCGTGTCATCTCCGGGGAGCTGCGCCCCGACCAGGGCCGGATGAGCGTGGGAGGGGTGGACGCCCACCGTGCCACAACGGCGTCCGGGAGACCGGCGGCGGTGCTGGTCACCCAGGAGGTCCACCAGTTCACCGGCACCGTGGCGGACAACCTGCGGCTGGCCTCCCCCACGGCCACCGACGCCGAGCTGACCGAGGCCCTGACCGCCGTCGGGGTGAACACCGACGCCCCTCTCACGTCCGCCGACACCCTCGACGAGGCGACGGTCCAGCAGTTGGCGTTGGCGCGCGTCCTGCTCGCCGATCCCCCGGTCGTGGTCCTCGACGAGGCCACCGCCCACGCGGGCACCGGCGAGGGTGCCGGACGCCTCGACGCCGCGGTGGACACCGTCGCCGCCGGCAGGACGGCGATCATCGTCGCCCACCACCTCTCCCAGGCGCAGACGGCCGACCTCGTGGTCGTCCTGGAGGACGGCCGGGTGGTCGAGTCGGGGACGCACACCGACCTCGTGGAGCGCGGCGGGCGCTACTCCCGACTCTGGGAGGCGTGGCTGCCCGCGGAGTGAGTCGCCTGCCCCGCTGAGCCCGTACCCAGTACCCCGCGCTGTTGTTGGTTTTCCGGAGCCAGACCAACAACAACGCGGGGTGATAGAACATCCCCCTCCGGTACGTCCGTGGGCCCCTCTACACTGATCAATGGCGCGGTCCTTTGACCGCCCTCCTCACTGCTGCGTGGCCCTGGTGCTCGCGCGCGACAGCGACGACGACCACGGCGAAAAGCCCGTTCACGGCAAAAGCAAAAGTCGCGGCCACCGTCCTCGTGCTGGGGACTCCGGTGGTCCGCGACTTCACAGAAATCGTGACCGCAGTACTTAGCTGGTTTACTAGCTAGGCACTACAGAGCACGTTGATGTTCGGCAGCCTCCGGAGATTAGGTCCTCCGGGGGCTGTTTTTATGATCAGAGCAACTCCCGCGGCGACGTGGGATCACCCTGATAGAAACCAGCCTACAACGGAGCGACGGAAAAACACCGCCTAGTCCGTCATCTGCTCCCGGACCTCCACACGTCGCACCTTGCCGAGCTGGTCGGCCGGCAACTCCTTGAACACCTGGAACACGCGCGGCACCTTGTAACGCGCCAGCCCCTCACGGCAGTGGTCCTTGAGGACCTCCTCGTCCAGCCGGGCGCCGTCGGCGAGGACCACGCCGGCGGCGACGGTCTCCGAGCCGTCCTCCCGCGGGAGGCCGACCACGCTGGCCTGCGCGATGGACGGGTGCTCGGAGAGCACCTCCTCCACCTCCGCCGGGTACACGTTGAACCCGCCGGTGACGATCATCTCCTTGATGCGCGAGACGATCTTCACGAAGCCGTCGGTCTCCTTGACCGCCATGTCACCGGTCCGGAACCAGCCGTCGACGAAGGCCTTCTCGTTGGCGTCCGGACGGTTGAGGTAGCCGCCGAAGACCTGCGGTCCCTTCACCACCAGCTCGCCGGCCTCGCCGTCGGGCAGCTCGCGGGCGGGGTCGTCCTGGTCCACGACGCGCACGTCGGTGTCCGGGAAGGGGATGCCGACGTACCCGGGGCGACGGTCGGTGCTCATCGGGTTGCCGATCACGATCGGCGAGGTCTCGGTGAGCCCGTAGCCCTCGACCAGCAGACCACCGGTCATGTTCTCCCAGCGCTTCACCAGTTCGACGGGCAGGCCGGACGCCCCGGAGAAGCTGGCCTTCACCCCGGAGATGTCGATCTTCTGCTGCTCGGCGATGTTCATGATCGTCTGGTAGAGCGTCGGCACACCGGGGATCCAGGTGGGCTTCTGCTTCTTCATCGCCGACGCCAGCAGCGGCTTCTCCGGCGCGGGCAGCAACAGCACCGTGCCGCCGATCAGCGGCCCGAGTGTGATGTTCATCGTCAGCCCGTAGGCGTGGAAGATCGGCCGCGCACCGAGCATGCGCTCGGGCTCCTCCCCCTTGCCCAGCCCCGGCACCCAGGCCACGCCCTGGATGATGTTCGCGCACAGGTTGGCGTGGGTGAGCTCCGCACCCTTCGGCTTGCCGGTGGTGCCGGACGTGTACAGCACGATCGCCGGGTCGGACGCCTCGACCTCGGCCGTCTCGATCAGCGCGCGGCCCTCGGACTCCGAGGCGTCCGCCACGAGGTCCGTCCACTCGGTGAGCCCGTCGGTGCTGCCCTGCAGCTTCTTGCGCATCGCCTTGACCGGGCCGACGGGCAGCTTCAACGCCGCGCGCAGGTAGGCCGGCATCGCCCGGGTGATGGTGACCGGGATGATCTGCTCGAGCGGGGCGACGGTGCGCAGCTCCCGGGCGACGTCCACTGCCTTGTCCCAGAAGATGCCGACCTTCGCACCGTGGTCCTTGAAGGCCACGGTGAGTTCGCGGGCGGTGTACAGCGGGTTGTGCAGCGTGGCCGTGGCCCCCAGGGAGAGCACCGCGTAGAAGCTGATCAGTGCCTGCGGGCAGTTCGGCAGCGCGATCGCCACCCGGTCACCCTTGCGCACGCCGCGGTTGTGCAGCATCGCCGCGGTCTTACGGACCTCGCGGGCGTAGTCGGCGTAGGTGAGGCTCGTGCCGAAGAACGTCATGGCAGGACGGTCCGGCCACGTCCTCACCGCGCGGTCGAAGACGGCGGCGAGGGTGTCCTCGCCGGGGGCGTCGTAGTCCAGCTCCGGGCTGGTCCACTCCGGGTAGTACTGCTGCCAGGTTTTGTCGGTCATGGTGAACAAGGTTACGCCTGTAACATAGGTCACTCCCCCATGCTCACAGCGTGGATCACACCACCGAGAGGTCACCATGTCCACCTGGCTCAACCCCTACCTCAAGTTCCGCGACACCGCCGCGGACGCACTCGCCTTCTACGCCGGGGTCTTCGGCGGGAAGGCGGACGTCCTGACCTTCGGGCAGGCCGGTGCCGCCGACACCCCCGAGCGCGAGAACCTGGTCATGCACGGTCACCTGGAGACCCCCGACGGCTGGACCTTCATGGCCTGCGACACCGCCGACGCCGACCCCCGCGACTTCGAGGCACCCCCGGTCGACCTGTGCGTGGGCGGCGACGCCGACGAGTACGACAAGGTCGCCGGCTGGTTCGCCGCCCTGTCCGAGGGCGGCTCGGTGTTCCTGCCCCTGGAGAAGCAGATGTGGGGCGACTGGTTCGGCCAGGTCCGCGACAAGTTCGGCGTGTCCTGGATGGTCAACGTCGCCGCGGACGGTGCCGCCGGGGACGCCCCCAGCTGAGCCGTTCCGCGCCTCGCTCTTCAGCACCGCTTCAGCCTCGCCGTGCAACACTGGGCGCCATGCGGATTCTGCTGGTGGACGACGAGAAGCGGCTCGCCGACGGCGTGCGCCGCGGCCTGGAGGCCGAGGGCATGGTCGTCGACGTCGCCCACGACGGTGCGTCCGGACTCGACCTGGCGTCCGACGCGGACTACGACGTCATCGTCCTCGACGTGATGATGCCCGGCATGAACGGCTACCGCGTGTGCCAGGCACTGCGCGCCGACGGCGACCACACCCCCGTCCTGTTCCTCACCGCGAAGGACGGCGAATGGGACGAGGTCGAGGGCCTCGACACCGGCGGGGACGACTGGCTGACCAAGCCCTTCTCCTTCCCGGTGCTGATCGCCCGGATCCGCGCACTCGCGCGACGTGGTGCCCGCGAACGCCCCGCCACGCTCCAGGCCGGCGACCTGACCCTCGACCCGGCGGCACGTCAGGCGTTCCGCGGTGACCAGGAGATCACGCTCACCGCCCGCGAGATGGCGGTGCTGGACTTCCTGCTGCGTCGGCGTGGGGAGGTCGTGACCCGTCGGGAGATCATCGCCAACATCTGGGGCGACTCCTTCACCGGGGACGCCAACATCATCGAGGTCTACGTCGGCCACCTGCGCGCCAAGGTCGACCGGCCCTTCGGGCGGCAGGCCATCGAGACTGTCCGCGGCGTGGGCTACCGGTTGTCCGGGACGGGTGGGTGAGACGGTGCGAGGCACACGTCACTCGATCCGTGCCCGGGTCACGGCCGGCGCGACCGTCATCGTCGCCCTCATCCTCGTCACCAGCGCGGTTCTCGCCGTCCTGGTCCTCGGCCGGGTCCTCACCGCGTCCGTCGAGGAATCGGCGGAGCAGGACCTCGAGTCCCTGAGCTCCCAGATCGAGGACGACCCGGCGCGGGCGGAGAGCATCGTCGCCGGGATCGACGACGACCAGCTCGTCCGGCTGAGCACCTCCGGTGGCACCGTGGTCAACGACGAGGACGCCCACCTGCTCCCGGAGCCCGGCGACTCCCCGCAGCAGGTCACCGTCGACGACGAACCCTACCTCGTGGTCTCCGACGACGCTGAGCTCGCTGGGGACGCTGAGGACGCCGGTACGCTCACCGTCGCCCGGACCACCGAGCACGTCGACGAGACGGTCACCGCGACGACGACCCTGCTGGCGATCGCCGTGCCGCTGGTCGTCCTGCTCGTCGGCGCAGTGGTGTGGATCGTCACCGGTCGGGCGCTACGCCCGGTCGACCGGCTCCGCCGCCAGGTCGACGCCATCACCGCCGAGGAACTGTCCCGACGGGTGGACGCCGGGGACGACGAACTCGGTGCCCTGGCAACCACCATGAACCGGATGCTCGCTCGCCTCGAACACTCCCAGGCCGTCCAGCGCCGGTTCGTCAGCGACGCCTCCCACGAGCTGCGCTCACCGCTGGCGACGGTGCGGCAGCACGCGGAGCTCGGGGCGTCCTACCCGGACGCCACCTCCCTGCCCGAGCTCAGCGAGGTCGTGCTCGACGAGGGCGAACGGATGCAGGACCTCGTCGAAGGCCTGCTGCTGCTGGCCAGACTCGACGAGGACCACCGCCCGCCCACCGAGACCGTGGACCTCGACGACCTGCTCTTCGCCGAGGCGGCCAGGCTGGCCCGGGTCAGCGAACTCGACGTGGACGTCACCTGGGTGGAGGCGGCGCAGGTGCAGGGCAACCCCCGGCTCCTCGGCCGCGCCGTGCGCAACCTCGTCGACAACGCCGCACGCCACGCGGCGTCGCGCATCGTCCTCGGGCTCCGGGACGCCGGCAGCACCGGCGGCGCGACGGTCGAGCTGACGGTCGCGGACGACGGAGACGGCGTCCCCACCGGCGACCGCGAGCGCATCTTCGACAGGTTCGCACGCCTCGACGACGGACGGGCGCGCGACACAGGTGGGAGCGGCCTGGGACTCGCCATCGTCAAGGAAGTCGCCCAGGCCCACCACGGTCAGGTGACCGCTGGCGAGAGCACCGGGACCGGAACACGCGGCGGCGCTGTCTTCACCCTCACCCTGCCGACTGGCGGATCCTGAAGGCGCTTTCAGCAAGCTTCAGAATGGGTTCAGTACCTGTCGGGCAGGGTGAGTGGCATGACAGAGAACACCGCACCCCAGAACCAGCAGAACGAACCATCCACCGACACCGCGGCACAGCCGAACAGGAAGCGCACGGGCCTGGCCATCGGCGCCGGCGCAGTCGCCGCCCTCGTCCTCGCCGGCGGAGTCGCCTACGGCGTGACCGGGAACTCCGGCGGCGACGGCGGAACCGTGGGCACCGCCGCCGCAGAGTCTTCCGGGAACTCCGGAGCCTCCGAGGCCTCCGGGTCAGACGCCGGAACGCTCCGCGAGGTCGCCGAGCAGGCGGTCTCCGAGGCCGGCGGACGCGGCGCCAGCTCCATCGAGGTCGAGAAGGACGGCCACGAGGTCGAGGTTGAACTCGACGACGGCCGGTCCGCGGACGTCCACGTCGGTGCCGACGGCACCGTTCGTGTCGACCCCGAGGATGAGGACGACGACGCGGACGAGGCCGATGCGTCCGGGCAGGACGAGCCCGTCCTCGACCTCGCCGCTCTCCAGGACGCCGTGGACGCCGGCTTGTCCTCAGCCGGTGAGGCCGGTGTCGCCGACGGTGTCGTGGAATCCGTGTCCGCCTCCGATGACCGGGGCGTGGCCTACGAGGTCAGCGTCCAGGGTCAGGACGGCCGTGAGGTCGATGTCGACCTGGCCGAGGACTTCTCCGTGGTCGCGACCGACATCGACGACGACTGACTCCACTCGGAGCCGGTCACACGGCAGCGCAGCAACAGCACAACAGAGCAATCACCCTCCCAGGTAGCGATTCGGGCCGAATGGCTACCTGGGAGGGCGACTATTTTTGATGTTGATGCGCAGTTGAGACCGTTGCGCGGGTGAGGCGGGAACGCCCCTACAGCAGCGGGGAGACCTTGTTGTCGAACATGCTCAGCGCCGCGCCGATGGCCATGTGCATGTCCAGGTACTGGTACGTGCCCAGGCGCCCACCGAAGAAGACGTTGTTGTCGGAGGTCTCGGCGTCGGCGAGCTCGCGGTAGCGCAGCAGCTTCTCGCGGTCCTCAGGCGTGTTGATCGGGTAGTACGGCTCGTCGTCGCCCTCGGCGAAACGGCTGAACTCCTTCATGATCACGGTCTTGTCGGCCGGGTAGTTCTTGCGCTCCGGGTGGAAGTGACGGAACTCGTGGATGCGGGTGAAGGGCACGTCCGCGTCGTTGTAGTTCATCACCGGGGTGCCCTGGAAGTCGCCGGTGTCGAGCACCTCGGTCTCGAAGTCGAGGGTGCGCCAGCCGAGGTGGCCCTCGGAGTAGTCGAAGTAGAGGTCCAGCGGGCCGGTGTAGACCACCGGTGCGTCCGGGTTGGCGGCGCGCAGCTCGTCGCGGACGTCGAACCAGTCGGTGTCGAGGCGCACCTCGATGTTGGCGTTCTTCGCCATGTTCTCCAGCCAGGCGGTGTAGCCCTCGACCGGCAGGCCCTCGTAGGTGTCGTTGAAGTACCGGTTGTTGAAGGTGTAGCGCACCGGCAGGCGGGAGATGTTCGCCGCGGGCAGGTCCTTGGGGTCGGTCTGCCACTGCTTGGCGGTGTAGTCGCGGACGAAGGCCTCGTAGAGGGGGCGCCCGATCAGGGAGATGCCCTTCTCCTCGAGGTTGGCGGCGTCCTCCGGGTTGAGTCCGTCGGTCTGGTCCTTGATGAGGTCACGGGCCTCGTCGGGGCTGTAGTACTTGCCGAAGAACTGGTTGATCAGGCCGAGGCCCATGGGGAACTGGTAGGCGGTGCCGTCGTGCATGGCGAACACGCGGTGCTGGTAGTCGGTGAAGTCGGTGAATTCGTTGACGTAGTCCCAGACCTTCTTGTTCGAGGTGTGGAACAGGTGGGCACCGTACTTGTGGATCTCGATGCCGGTGTCCGGCTCCGCCTCGGAGTAGGCGTTGCCGCCGATGTGGCTGCGGCGCTCGAGCACGAGCACCTTCTTGTCCAGCTGGCTGGCGGCGCGCTCGGCGACGGTGAGTCCGAAGAATCCGCTGCCGACGACGATCAGGTCGTAGGCGCTCTGGTCACTGTTGTCACTCATGGACGGTAACGTTACAGCCCCTGGCCTGCCCGGGTGCGGCGCCATGCCGGTGGCCCTACTATGGGGCCCCATGAGTTCCCGTGCAATCGAGCTGCCCACCACCATGTCGGCCGTCGCGGTCACCGGTGAGTTTCCCGTGGATGACCCCCGCTGTCTCACCGACGTGACCGTCCCACTTCCCGAGGTCGGCCCGCGCGACCTCCTCGTCGAGGTCCAGGCCGTGTCCGTGAACCCGATCGACACGAAGATGCGTCGTCGGGCGGGGGACGCCCTGGCGCGCGGCGAGCAGCCGGTGCTCGGGTACGACGCCGCGGGCGTCGTGCGCGAGGTCGGCGACGAGGTCTCCCGCTTCGAGGTGGGTGACCGGGTGTTCTACGCCGGTAGCCAGTTGCGGGCCGGCACGAACGCCCGCTTCCACGCCGTGGACGAGCGCATCGTGGGCCACCGTCCCACCACGTGTTCGGCGACGGAGGCGGCGTCGCTCCCGTTGACGGCGTTGACCGCGTGGGAGGCCCTGTTCGAGCGGCTCGGCGCGTCCATCGACTCCAACGGTTCGCTGCTGGTGCTCGGCGGTGCCGGCGGGGTGCCCAGCGTGATGATCCAGCTGGCCCGTGCGCTGACCGGGTTGACCGTGATCGCCACCGCGTCGCGCGAGGAGTCGCGTGACTGGGTCGTGGAGATGGGTGCGCACGAGGTCGTCGACCACCGTCGCAACCTCGCGTCCCAGGTGCTGGACCTCGAGCCGGACGGCATCGACCTGGTCTTCACCTCGAACTCCTCCGGCCATGCCGAGGAGTTGGCCGAGATCATGACGCCGCAGGCGCGGCTGTGCCTGATCGACGATCCGGAGGACTTCCAGATCGCGCCGTTCAAGAAGAAGTCGATCTCCATCCACTGGGAGTCGATGTTCACCCGCACCGTCTTCGACACCGAGGACGTGGATGAGCAGGGAGTGATCCTGGACCGCATCTCCGGCATGGTCGACGACGGCAAGCTGATCCCCACCGTCGGCGAGACGATGATCGGCATGAACGCCGCGACGCTGGCCGAGGCGCACAGCGAGATCGAGCGCGGTCACGTCACCGGCAAGATCGTGGTGCGGATCTAGCCTGGCCGTCCCCCGGCCGTCCCCTAGTAGTCGATGTCCTCCACGCCGTCCCCGAACCGCTCGGCCAGGGACGCGAACAGGATGCACCCGCCGGAGATCGCCGACAGGATGTGCTGGCTGATCTGGTCGTCGGCGGCACCGAAACGGTAGTGCACGGCATGCTCGACGGCCACGTAGATGTCCCCGTCCTCGTCCTCGGTCACCGCGGCGCTCGGCATGTGGTGCCCGGAATTCCAGTCGTTGCAGAACTCCAGCAGGTCAGCACGATATTCCGGGGGAAGATAGTCGCTCCAGTACCCGCTGACCGAGAGGATGTCGTCCGCACTACCGGCGAGATTGAAGTAGAAGCGACCGTGGTCCCACTTGCTGCTGATCTCCGCGTAGGTGTCCACCGAGTAGCCGAACTCGAGCCGTTCAAGGGCGTCCATGACGCGGTGGCGTGAGATCTGCCGCAGGACGACGTCCGGGAAATTCGTACGGGACCGGGCGGTGATGTCGGTGGAGTCGGTGGTGTCGTTGACGTGGCTCATGCCGTAGTTCTAACACGGGCCCCGGACACCGGATCCCCGTGTTCGATCGCGGTGTTCGATCCCCGTGTTCGGTCGCGGCACAACGACGGTTTCCGTCCGGCAGGTGACGACCACACCGGACAGCCGCTCAGCCCGTCAGAACCACTGCTCCAGGACCTCGGCGACCCCGTCGTCGTCGTTGGAGGACGTGCGTACGTCGGCGATAGCGGCCACCTCGTCGACCGCGTTGCCCATGGCGACGCCCACACCCGCCCAGCGCAGCATCGCCACGTCGTTCGGCATGTCCCCGAAGGCGACGACCTCCGACGGGTCCAGGGCCGGGACCTCCCCACCGCCGAGGGCGTGGGCCACACCGGAGAGCTTCGAGACCCCGGGAACGTTGATCTCCAGCAGCCCGCCGCTGAAGGACCACGTCACGTGCGCCACCTGCGGGTCCACGACCGGATTGACCAGGTCGAAGAGCTCCGCGCTACCCATCCCCTCGTGCCGGACCAGCAGCTTCACCGCCGGCTTGGCGCACAGCGACGCCAACGGCTCCACCGAGTGCTCCTCGGTCTCCCAGGCGTGCGGGTACTCCGGCTGCACCGCGAACAACTCCGAGGCACGGTCGAAGGCGCTGCGCCCGGCACGTTCCACGGCGAAGGTCACCGGCTCCAGTCCGCGTCCGGCGAGCGCCGGGCCGGTGGCCGCCATGATCTCCGAGGTCACCTGCCCCAGGACGTCCGGCGGCAGTTCCGCGGCGTAGACGATGCGGTCGGCGGCGGAGTCCCACACCACCGCCCCGTTGGCGCACACGCACATCGGGCGCAGCCCCAGCTGCTCGATTACCGGCAGCATCCACCGCGCCGGCCGCCCCGAGGCGGGGATGAACGTCACCCCGGCGGCAACGAGACGGTTGATGACCGCGCAGGCGCGCGGCGAGACACGCTCGGCAGAGGTGACGAGCGTGCCGTCCAGGTCGCTGACGACCAGCGTCGGGGTGGGGGCCACCTAGCGTCCCAGCTTCCCGCGCAGCCGCGAGAGCAGGGACTTCTTCCCACCGGACGCACTCTCCGGCGTGATGCCGGCGGCCTTCTCCGCGTCCCGCCGGATCCGCTCCTCGCGGCGCTTCGCCGCGTCCTCCCGGTCCTTGGTGGTCGCCTCCTCCAGGGAGGGGGCGGAGCCGCCGAGCGAGGCGGGCATCCAGTCCTCCCCCTCGGGGAAGGGTCCGAAGGCCTCGGCGTAGCGGGCGCGGGAGGTGTCGAGGATCGACACCATCGAGTCGTGCAGCCGGTCGGTGGCCTCGCGCGAGGTCCCGTCGAGGTCGACAGGCTCGCCGACGGAGATGATCAGGGAGGCGTCCTTCGGACGCCAGATCGGCTTGCGCCCCTTCGTCCAGATGCGCTGGGAACCCCACAGCACCACCGGGATCAGCGGCACCCCGGCGTCCTGCGCGATGCGCGCGGCACCGTCCTTGAACTCCTTGATCTCGAAGGAGCGCGAGATCGTCGCCTCCGGGAAGATACCGATGAGCTCGCCACCGGCGGCGCGGCGCGTGGCCTCACGCACCGACGCCCCACCGTCCTCCCGGTCCACCGGGATGTGGTGGCAGCCGGACATCGCCGGCCCGGCGACGGGGTTGTCCCAGATCTCCTTCTTCGCCATGAACCGCACCAGTCGCCCGCCGTTGACCGCGGACGGGATGCCGCCGAACACGAAGTCCCAGTACCCGGTGTGGTTCACCGCGAGGATCGCGCCACCGTCGGTGGGGATGCGCTCGGGGTGGTAGATCTCCACCTTCAGCTTCTGGACGTGACGCATCCAGAACTTCGCGAAGGGGATGATGATCCGTCCGTAGAACAGCTCCTTCGACTCCGGGTGTGCGGGCGTGTCCGGCACGCCGGTCGGGATCTCGAAGCCTCTGGGAATCCACATGCCGTGTTACTGCTCCTTACAAGCGTTGGTCGCGTCAGGCGTACTGTCAGGCGTTCTTGGGGGTCAGGACGTCCTTGCCCACGAACGGGCGCAGCGCCTCGGGGACCACCACGGAGCCGTCGGCCTGCTGGTTGTTCTCCAGGATGGCGACGAGCCACCGGGTGGTGGCCAGGGTGCCGTTGAGCGTGGCGGCGATCTGCGCCTTACCGTCCTCATCACGGTAGCGGGTCTTGAGCCGCCGCGCCTGGAAAGTGGTGCAGTTGGAGGTGGACGTGAGCTCGCGGTAGGTCTCCTGGGTGGGGACCCACGCCTCGGTGTCGAACTTGCGCGAGGCGGACGAACCGAGGTCGCCGCCGGCGACGTCGATCACCCGGTAGGGCACCTGCACCGCGGCGAGCATGTCCTTCTCCATCGCCAGGAGCTCCTGGTGCTGCGCCTCGGCGTCCTCCGGACGGCAGTAGACGAACATCTCGACCTTGTCGAACTGGTGCACGCGCAGGATGCCGCGGGTGTCCTTGCCGTAGGAGCCTGCCTCGCGGCGGAAGCAGGACGACCAGCCGGCGTAGCGCGCCGGACCGTCCGACAGGTCGATGATCTCGTCCTTGTGGTAACCGGCCAGGGCCACCTCGGAGGTGCCGACGAGGAACATGTCGTCGGCCTCCAGGCGGTAGATCTCGTCGGCGTGGGCGCCGAGGAAACCGGTGCCGGCCATGATCTCCGGGCGCACCAGCACCGGCGGGATCATCAGCTGGAAGCCGTGGTCGCGGGCCTTCTGCGCGGCGAGGCTGAGCATGCCGAGCTGCAGCAGCGCGCCGTCGCCGGTGAGGAAGTAGAAGCGGGCGCCGGAGACCTTCGCGCCACGCTCCATGTCGATCAGGCCCAGCGACTCGCCGAGCTCCAGGTGGTCCTTCGGCTCGAAGTCGAACTCGCGGGGCTGGCCCACGTGCTCGAGCACCACGAAGTCGTCCTCGCCGCCGGCGGGCGCGCCGGTGACGACGTTGGACAGCTTCATCTGCAGGTCCTGGACGTCCGCCTCGGCGGCCGACTGGGCGTCCTCGAGTTCCTTCACCGCCGCGGAGCGGGTCTTGCCCTCGGCACGCAGTGCGTCGCGCTCCTCGTCGGAGGCGTCCTTCATGGCCTTGCCCATGGTCTTGGAGAAGGCCTTCTGCTCGGCGCGCGCCTGGTCAGCGGCGGAAATGGCCTCGCGGCGGCGCTGATCGGCCTCCAGGAGCCGGTCGACGAGCGCCGGGTCCTCGCCACGGGTGCGCTGGGATTCACGGACGACGTCGGGGTTCTCCCGCAGGAACTTGAGATCAATCATGCCCATTAGTTTAGCTACAGTGGATTCAGCAGTGTCTGTGAAGTCCGGTACTCATGAGAGAATACGTGTCATGCCGCCCAGCAATCCGTCCGCCAGCCCCGACCGCCCTGCCGCCGCAGGCGCCGAATCCACGCCGCACCGCACGCGTCGCAGGACGCTGACCGTGCTGCTCACCGCGGCCCTCGCCGGCGGCGTCGGAGCGGGCGCGTACGAGTTCTTCGCCCCGGAGGGCGCGACCGTGGTCGCGCAGCGTGGCGCGGACCGTACCGAGGAGGCCCCGGAGCTCGTCGCCTTCACCGACGCGGACACCGCCGACTGCGTGAACTGGGAGCAGGACGGCGACGTCGCCACCGACTTCGCCGTCGTCGACTGCGCCTCCCCGCACCGCTTCGAGGTGTCGACCCGCGAGGACCTCTCCCAGTACCCGACCAGTGAGTTCGGCCCGGACGCCCCGCAGCCGGACCTGGAACGCCAGGGGCAGCTGACCTCGGAGATGTGCGAAGGGCCGACCCGGACCTACCTGGACGGGCGTCTGGACCCGCAGGGCCGCTACTCCATCGTCCCGATCCTGCCCCCGGAGGCCGCGTGGGACGGTGGCGACCGCACGATGCTGTGCGGCGTCGCCGTGCCGGAGTCGGACGGCGTGTACGCCGAGGCGACGGGACGCGCCGCGGAGACCGACCAGTCCCCGGCCGAGCCGGCCGAGACGTGCATGCGCGCCGAGGGCGACTCGGTGAACGTGACGGAGTGCGAGGAACCGTACTCCTGGCAGGTCACCTCCGTGGAGAACCTCGGGGAGACCTTCGACGGCACCTGGCCGACCATCGAGGAGCAGAACGACCACCTGGACGCGGTGTGCACCGCCGCGGCCATCGAGTTCCTCGGCGGCGGGGACGACGAGAACCTGTACCAGTCCACGCTGACACCGTTCTGGACGACGCTGCCGCAGGAGTCGTGGAACGCCGGGTCGCGCACCGTGAACTGTGCGCTGACCAAGGGCCGGGAGGACGGCGGCTTCGCCGACCTGCAGGGCGACGTACGCGGCGACTTCACCATCGACGGCAACCCGCCGGCGGACCAGCCGGAGCGTAACCCGCGACGGGACGACCGGTGATCGAGGTCTCCGACGAGGCCTTCGAGGACCTCGTGGACCGCGGATTGCGGATGATCCCGCGCCAGCTGCTGGACGCGCTGGACAACGTGGCCATCGTGGTGGAGGACCACAACGAGGCGGACCCGTCGATCCTCGGGCTCTACCACGGCGTGGCATTGACGGAGCGCTCCGTGGAGTGGCCGACGTTCCTGCCGGACAAGATCAGCATCTACAAGGACGCCCTGTGCAGCTTCTGCTCCACCCACGAGCAGCTGGTGGAGGAGGTGGCGGTCACCGTGGTCCACGAGATCGGCCACCATTTCGGCATCGACGACGCCCGGCTGCACGAACTCGGCTGGGGGTAAGGCGGGGCCAGGACTGGGGCCAGCGCGGGGTCGGGCCGCCTACCCCACCCGCGGTGGTTCCCCGTGCCCGGCCCAGTCGGTGACCTTCCAGCCCTCCTCGACGGCGTCGGCGGCTCCGCTGAGTCCACTGGCTCCGCTGAGTTCCGGGACCTCCAGTTCCACCCGCATCGTGTTCGGCAGCAGGGTGCGCACCGCGAACTCCGGGTCGACCCGCCCGAGGTAGGCGGCGATCAACCGGATCACCGCCCCGTGGCTCACCACCGCCAGGTCCGCCCCGACCCGCTGCGTGGTCGCCAGCACCGGCAACAGCGTGCGGAGGTAGCGTCCCACCACCTCCCGCCCCGTGGAGGCCCCCGGCACCGGCAGGTCCATCGCCCCGCCGAGCCAGTCGGCGAAGGTGCGGTGGTAGCCGTAGTGGGCCTCGGCGTCCTCACGCATCTCGTAGCGTCCGGCGGGGATCTCGGAGATCCCCGGCACCGCACCCGGCATCACCAGAGGCAGCGCGGCAGGCGCGGCAGGCGTGTCCGTCTTCACCGACGCCTCCCGCTCCGCGGCACCGGCCTCCGCCACTCCCCCGCCCAGGGCGACCGGTGCACCGGCCGTCGCGGACTCCTCCGGGCCCAGCTCCCCGAGCTCCACCTCACCGTGGTCGACCCCGTCGGTCACCTCGAGCTCGGCGAGGTCCGCCAGGGCGTCGGAGAAGTCGCTGCCCGGGGCCGTGGACTGCAGCTGGAGACCGAGACCGCTGCCACCCACGACGATCCCCGCCGCCGTCTGCCGGGCGCGCAGGGCCTGCGACGACACCAGCGCCAGCGGCGCGTCCTGCGTGTCCTGCTCGCCACCGAGGCGCTCGCCGGCGGCGCGCGCCTGCGACCAGCCAAGGTCGGTGAGGGCGGCGCCCGGCAGCCGTGTGTCCAGGGCATGGCTGATGTTCGAGGTCGTCTGCCCGTGGCGGATCAGCAGCAGTCGGCTCATGCCGGACCCCCCTCGGCCAGCTGCCGCACCCAGTCCCACGACGCCGCGTAGTCCGGCGGCACCGAACCGTCCGGCCCGTCGGCGCCACCGACCCAGCCCTCCTGCGGCCAGGACCCCAGGAACCGGATGCGTTCACAGTAGCGGTGCAGGCCTGCCAGGGCCTCCGACACCGCGGCGTCCTCCAGGTGCCCCACGATCTCCACGTGGAAGTGGTACGTGCCCGCCTTCTCCCGCGTGGGCCGCGACTCGATGCGCGACATGTCCACCCGGCGCGTCGCCAACTCCATCAACGCCATCACCAACGACGCCGGGACGTTCGGCACCTGCAGCACGATGGCGGTCCGGTCGTGCCCCGTGCGGGGCGTGGGTGTCTGCGGCAACCCGACGAGCACGAAACGCGTGTGCGCCCCGGCGACGTCCGCCACCCCGTCCGCCAGCGACTCCAACCCGTGGATCTCGCCCGCCCGGGCCGGTGCCGCCGCGGCGTCCGCCTCCCCGGCGGCGACCGCCGCGGCAGCCGCACCGTTGGAACTCGCCGGGACGAAGGAGGCGTCCGGCAGGTGCCCGCCAAGCCAGCGGCGCACCTGCGCCTCGGCGACGGGGTGCGTGGTGAACGTGCGCACGTCCTGAAGGCGTGTGCCGGGGCGCACCAGGATCGAGAAGACCACCGGCACATCGTGCTCGCGCAGGATCTGCACCGGCACGCCCGAGGCCAGGGAGTCAAACGTCTGGGTCACCGGGCCGTCCACGCTGCTCTCCAGGGCGACCACGGCGCGGTCGACCTCGCCGGAGCGCACCAGGTCCAGCGCCGCGGCCGGGGAGCTCACCGTGCGGTGGACGACGTCGGACGGCAGGTGCCCGGCGCCCGTGAGGTTCAGGACGGCCTGCTCGGTGAACGTGCCGCGGGGCCCGAGGTAGGCGACCTGCGTGGTGGCGGGAGATGCGGAGGGTGTGCTGGCCGGTGGGGCGGTCTGCTTCATGCCACCAACCTACCGGGGCGCCGGTAGTGTGTCCGACATGAATCCCTCCCCGCGCACCACCGAGGCGGTGACGGCCCGACTCGACCGCGCCTGCGCCCGCACCGGACTGACCCCCGCGGAGCTCGGGGTCGCCAGGATCTACGACCGACCCCACAGCGACGACACCGAGTTCGGCCCCCTGCGCGGGGTGGACGTCCTGGTCAAGGACCTCAACCTCGTCGCCGGGGAGGTCACCTCCTTCGGCTCGTTCGGCAACGACGTGGTCCCCACATCCCACGACACCGCCGTGGCCCGCCTGCTGCAGGACGGCGCCCGCCTCGTCGGCGCGAGCGTGACCGCCGAGTTCGGCGCCACCGTGTACACCGAGCCGGCGCACGGGCCCGGCCCGGTGAACCCGGTCGACCGGCGGATGACCACCGGTGGTTCGTCCTCCGGGGCGGCCGTGGCCGTGGCGCGCGGCATCGTGGACGTCGCCCACGCCAACGACGGCGGCGGGTCGATCCGCGTGCCCGCCGCCGCGGTGGGACTGCCCGGGCTGAAACCCGCGCACACGGTCGGCGGCGGCGTGCTCCCCAACCCTGCGGCGCAGGGGGTGATCGCCCGCGACCTGGAGCTCACCGGACGCGCGCTGGGCATCACGCACGGTGGTGCCACCGGTGCCGGCGCTTCCGCACCGGGCCGTCGGCTGAACCTGGGGCACACCAACCGGCCCTTCCACACCGACACCGCCGTGGACCCCGCCGTGGCGAACGCGACGGCGGCCGCGGCGTCCCTGCTGGTCACCAGCGACGCCATCGCCGGGGTTCGTCCGGTGCCCGCCCCCTACCCGGTGGAGCACTTCGAGGTGTACTCGCGCATCATGGCCGCGCGGTGCCGGGACCTTCCTGACCCGTCGACGGTGATGCCCGGCTGGCTCCGGCAGCAGGGCCGGGCGCTGAGCCCCGCCCAGGTCGCGGACTCCGCGGCCGCCGTCGCCGACCTGCCTGCACAGGTGCTGGACGCCTGGGGTGCCGGGGACGCCGACGCGCCGGTGGACGTCGTGGTGACCCCGATGCTCGCTTGCGCCCCACCGCCGGTCGGCGCCTTCTCCCGCTACTCCGCCGCCGGTGACCCCGCCACCGACTTCCTCGCGCAGACCGCGTGGACGCCGTGGGCGACCCTGTGGAACCTCACCGGTTGGGCCGGACTGTCCGTCCCGCTGGTCACCCCGGAGCATGCCGCCGGACGCTGGCCGGTGTCCGTCCACCTGGGCGCCGTCGCCGACCGCGCGTCGGCCGCCGACCTGCTCGGCCTGGCGTCCCACCTGCAGGACGCCGTCCGGCGCATGATCGACGCCGACCCTGCCGTCCTGCAGGCGCTGACCCTCGACGGGCCCGGCGACATCACCCGGCTGCTCCAGGACACACCGTGACCTCGGTGACTGGCACGCAGGTGGCCTCTGCCGGGCCCGCCGACCGTCGGGCGATCCGGTGGGAACTGCTCATCGTCCTGGCGGTGACCTTCGGTGCGTCCGGCGTGCGCTCGGCCCTGCGGCTGCTGGAGGCCGCGACCCGACCGGAGAACCTCAACGAGCAGACCACCACCCTGAATGCCCGCCAGTCCACGCTGGCGTGGCTGGACCCCGCCTTCCAGCTGATCTCCACCGGGGTACTGGTCGCCTGGGGCGGGCTCGCCCTGTTCCTGCTGCTCCGCCACGTCCCACCGACACTGTCCCTGCGTCCCCGGTGGCGCGACGCCCTGCCCGGCGCGGGACTCGCCGCGCTGATCGGGGTACCCGGGCTGGCGTTCTACGTGGGTGCGGTGCAGCTGGGGCTGTCGAAGGAGGTCGTGCCGACCGGGCTGGACCGCAGCGTGCAGGACCTGGTGCTGCTGGTGCTGAACTCCTGGGCCAACGGCTTCGCCGAGGAGATCCTGGTCGTGGCGTGGCTGTGCTGCCGGCTGCGCCAGCTACGCGTGCCGTGGGTGTGGGTCTTCCTCGCCTCCGCCGTGCTACGCGGGAGCTACCACCTGTACCAGGGCTACTCCGCCGGCCTGGGGAACATGGTGATGGGTCTGGTGTTCGTGTGGTTCTTCTACCGCACCGGCCGGGTGTGGCCGCTGGTCATCGCCCACGGGTTGATCGACACCGTGGCCTTCGTCGGCTACCAGGTGCTGGGGTCCACGCCGGGGTTGTGACCGGCGGCGCGGACGACAGCATCGGAAGCCCTGGACAGGTGCGGCTCAGCCGAAGACGGTGAGCTCGCGCTTGACGACCTTGCCGATCGGGTTACGCGGCAGCGGCTGGTCCATGAGCACCACGTCGCGCGGGACGGCGGGGGCCATGAAGTTGTCCCGCACGTGGTCGCGGATGTCGTCCTCGCTGACGCCCACGCTGCCGTCGGTGACCACGTAGGCCTTGACCCGCTGGAACTTCTCGTCGTCCTCCACGCCCACGCAGTAGGACTCCGACACCCCGTCGACACGGTCGATGATGTCCGCCACCGAGGTGGGCCAGATGTTCTCGCCGCCGACGATGATCATGTCGTTGTTGCGGCCGAGCACGCGCAGCCCCCCGGTGACCGGGTCGACGACGCCCTTGTCGCCGAGGTCCAGCATGCCGTCGCGGTACTCAGGCTTGTCCCGGTCGCCCAGGTAGCCCTTCATGGACATGGCGTTGTGCGCGTGGATGATGCCGACCTCGCCGGGGGCGACCTCGCGGCCGGTCTCCGGGTCGAGCAGTTCCAGGCGGCCGTTCCACACGCGGTGGCCCGCGGTGGTGGGGTCCTCAGCCAGGTCCTCCGGGGTGGCGTAGGCGACGAGCAGTCCCTCGGTAGAGCCGTAGCCGCTGGACAGGATGTTGCCGTAGCGCTCCTGCAGACCGCGGACCAGGTCCTCGCTCATGGCGTTGCCGGCGTTGAGGATCCAGGTCATCGTGGACAGGTCGTAGGAGCCGTCGTCCTCGGCGAGCACGTCCTTGAGGAAGACCGCGGAGCTCAACGTGCCGGTGCACTTGTAGTCCTGAATCTGCTGCAGCACCACCTTCGGGGTGAACACGCGCTGGGTGACCAGGGTGCAGCCGGCGGTGATGGCGAGCACGGCCGCGCCCCAGCCCAGTACGTGGAAGAGGCTGGCGGTGAGCTGCAGCCGGTCGCCGGCCTTGACGTCCAGTCCCTTCAGGACGGGACCGAGGACGCCGACCGGGAAGCTGGGCTCGCTGTGCGCCACGGCCTTCGGCGTGCCGCTGGTACCCGAGGACATGAGCACCACGCCGCCCTGGCTGGGGCGGGAGGGGAACCGGTCGTCGGCGGCCCCGGGGTTGGCCCAGAAGTCCTCGATCGTGGGGTAGTCGATGTCCGTGCGGTGGCCCTCCGCGGCGTCGGCGTGCACGAGGGTGGCGCCGAAGTCGGCGAGCTCTGCCGGGTCCTCGGGGAAGCGGTCGTCGAACTCGGAGTCGTAGAAGATCACGTCGAGCTCGTGCTCGCGGACGATCTCGGCGATCTGGTGCTTGCTGGCGCCGACGTTCAGCAGGAACACGGTGAAACCGAGGTAGCCCTTGGCGGCCAACGGGAAGAGGAAGCCGCGGCCGTTGCGGGCCATGATGCCCACGCGGCTCTCCGAGGTGATGCCGTGGCTGGCCAGGGTGTGCGCGGTGAGCCGGGAGTAGTTGGTGAGCTCCTGGTAGGTCAGTTCACCCTGGTCGTCGACCAGTGCCAGGCGGGAGGGGAACCGTGCGGTCGATCCCTCGAGGAGGCCGGCGAGGCTGGTGCCGTAACGTCCCAGGGCCTTGGCGACGCCCAGGCCCCCGGCCGGTGTGGACCCCTTGAGGAATCCGGTGTCTACGAAGGCCTTGGCTCCTTTTACAGCGCCTTTGAGGTCATAGGACAGCTGCTCGAACACTGTCTCTCCTTTACGTGGGTTGTTGGTCGTGTCTGTTCACGGAAGATGTTCACGGGGTCCGCCACGGGCCCGGGTGTCCCGTGCAAGGTACGCCGGGGCGGGACGTGGCGAAAGTCAGGGTGCGGTCGGCGGGCGGTCGGCGGCGGGCGGGAAAAATTACTTTCGTCCACCATACCGGCGTACGGGTGCTCTACGTTACCCGCAAGTCCGGATCGCCCCGCCCCCTCATGTCACTTGCGCAACATAGGTAACTTTAACCCCAGGGGTTACATTCCCGCAGATTAGCGGTTAAAGTCACGCTAATGTAACGTCGTTGCCCCGGGGAACGGTTGAGGAGACCGGATCCGTCCACGACCTGTCGGGGACACGTCGGGACACCACATGACACGTTTCACGAGAGGAACCTCAGCAATGAGCGCACGACACCGCACCGCGTCGCGGGCAGGACGCCGCATCGCCGGACTCGCAGCCGCAGCCGTGGCCACCGTCGCGGCCCTGTCCGGGACGTTGCTCTCGGCACCGGAGAGCCAGGCCGCCCCCGGCAACACCGTGGTCCTCGGCGACTCCGTCGTCGCCAACCCGGACATCTACAACTACCTGGCCGGCAAGGGACTGCCCCTGCCCGACCCGATCCTCAGCGGCTCGGGCTGCGGCACGGACAACCGGTTCACCAACTCCTACGCCCAGGCGTCCAACAAGAACGTCGACAACTACTCCTGCGCCGGCGGCTCCTACCGCACCGGCGGCATGCAGGTCAGCGAGCAGGCCCGGCGCGCCCAGGCCGGCGGCGCCCTGAACGCCGGCACCAGCGAGGTCGTCATCTGGGCCGGTGCCAACGACACCTACCCCTACATCCTCGGCGACAAAATGCCGGTCTCCCAGATCGAGTCCCAGCTGCGCGCCTCGGTCAACCGCACCGTCGCCCAGGTGAAGGCAGCCGCACCGAACGCGAACGTGAAGGTCCTCGGCTTCCCGCACATCACCAATGGTGCCGGCCAGGTCTGCCCGATCAACGTGATCCCCAACGTGCAGGTGCCCAGCGCCTTGTTCCAGGTCTCCGACATCGAGTGGGCCCTGGAGCGCGCCCTGCGCGCCGGTGCCAACGACGCCGGCGGCCAGTTCGTCGACCTCAAGGGTCCGAGCAACGGGCACGAGATGTGCTCCAACGACCGGTGGGTCGTCGGCCTGATCGACACCACCTCGCAGCGTCGCAACCTGCCGCTGCACATGACGGACGTCGGACTGCGCGCCATGGGCCGCGCCGCTGCCGCCGCCTGACACCGGACGAACAGCCCTCCTGACGCGGGGCCCGTCGGTCATCTGACCGACGGGCCCCGCGTCATTTCTTCTGCCCCGCCCTCCCCCGCCTTCCCCCGCCCTGCTCCGGCCAGCCGGCCCCCGGACCGGCCCCACATTTCGCACCCCATAAGAATCTGCACCGAATATGACCTGGTGTTTCATGCTGATCAGGCGCTTATGGGGTGCGATGATTGCCGTCGGTTCGGAGCATCAGTCCACGGTGTCGGCGAGCAGCGGGGCGAGCGTGTCCAGCGCCCAGCGCGACGACAGCGGACCGGGGTAGGCCACGGCCCACGCCAGGTTGCCCTCGTAGTGCTCACCGTTCGCCTCGAAGGACGCCTCGTTGCCCTGCTTGAAGGCGTTGTTCGTGATCATCAGCACCTGGCCGTCCTGCACGGCGGGGATGCTGCGGAACACCGCGTTGTCCTCGAGGTCACCGGCCTGGCCGTCGGAGTTGTCCAGGACCACGACCACGTCGGCGGCGAGGTCGTCCACCCGCTCGGCGCTGAGCTGCACGCCCTTGAGTTCCGCGGTACCCGGGTCGTCCTCGAAACCGATGTCACCGAACAGCGTCGCGGCATCGGTGCCGGACGGGTTGAGCAGCCGCATCTCGTCCATCCCGAAGTACTGGATCAGCGAGACCGTCTTCCCGGCGAACTCCGGGTGCTGCTCACGGATCGTCACGGCGGCGTCCTCGGTCTGCTCGATGACCTGGTCGGCGCGCTCCTCCTCGCCGAGACTGGACAGGGTCTGCTGCCAGTTCCCCGCCACGTCCTCCATGTCCTCCGCGGCGATGACCGGGGCGATGTCCGAGAGCTGGCCGTAGACGTCCTGCAGGTCGAGCTGGCTGGCGACGATGAGGTCGGGCTCGGCGGCGGCGATCTCCTCCAGCGGCGGCATCCCGTCGCCGTCGTAGGCGAAGGTCGTGTCGGGGACTCCGCCGTCGGTGTCCTCCAGGGCGTCGACGGTCCACACCTCCTGCTTCGGGGTGTTCTCCGGCCAGATCACCGGACTCTGCCCCATCGAGGCGATGATGTCGGGATCCTTGTAGCCGACCGCGGCGATGCGCTCCGGCGGCGCCTCGAGGGTGCTCTCACCCCAGGGCGTGGTGAACGTGACCGGGGTGAAGTCCGCGGCGGAGGTCTCCCCGCCGTCCTCCCCGTCCTCGGAGGTGCACGCCGTCAGCGTGAGCGCGGTGGCCGCGGCGAGGGCCGTGAGGCTCCCCAGCACACGACGGGAACGGTGGACGAGGTGTGGTGATGAAAGCACAGGCGCATCCTTCTCGGTGGGGCGACGGCCGACGGTCGCGGCACGGTCGCGGTGGACTGGCACACGTCAGAGTGCCGGTCCGTCGAGAATACACCAAGGTCAGGCTGCCCTGACCGGTTGCAGCGCCCCGGAGGCGACTACCGCTTCTTCCCCTTCTTCTGCTTCGCCTTGCCCTTCGCCTTACCCTTCTTTCCCTTCTCCGCCTCAGCCGCCTCAGCCTCCCTGGCCGCGCGGTTGGCCGTCAGCGTCACCGGAACCAGGCTGACCACGACCACGAAGAAGGGGACCACGCCGAGCGCGGTGACCCAGGCACCGTCGAAGAAGAAGGAGAGGACGATGATGACGAACGCCAGCAGCGACACCCCCAACGTCACCCTCCGCGTGACCGGTTCGGCGGCGGTGTGGCCGGCGGTCCAGGCCGCGTCGCCGGACTTCGTGGCCGGCGTCCTGATCCCCACCGCGCCGGAACGCGGCAGGTCTCCCCGGGCGGCAGCCTTCGTCACCTGCGAGACGACCATGGCCAGGACCACCGCCATGACCGCGGGAAACGCGACCGCCATCAAAGAATCACTCATGGTCAGCATCCTACTGGACTCCGTTTTCGACCCCTCCAGCCCGTAGTATGTCCCCATGTCACCAACCTCCCCCGACAACGACGGTCGCTCCCGGCACTCCGCCGGGGACTCCTCCGGGGACTCCGTCGCCCGCGACAGGAACGGCCGTCCGATCCTCGACAGGTACGGACGCCCCGTCCCCCGCCGGTCGTCGGCACCGGTCCCGCCCCCGCAGGACGCCACCCGCACCTACGGGGACGGCGCCGGGCACGCCGGACGCCACGAGGCGCCGCAGGCACGGCAGGAGCCGGCGGCGCAACCGCCGCAGTACCGTCGGCAGCCGGAGCAGCCGCCGCAGGCGGCCCCCTACCAGCCGCCCCAGCAGTACCGGCAGAACCAGTACCAGAACCAGCAGCCGTACCAGCAACAGGCGCCGCCGCGTCCTGCCGAGCCGGCGGAACGTCCTGCGCAGCCGCGCCGCCCCCGTAAGAAGCGGCGCATCCGTCCGCTGCGCATCATCGGCGCGTTGCTACTGGTCATCGTGCTCGTCGTCGCCGGCACCGCCTGGTGGGTCGACTCGCACATCAACCGCATCGACGCCCTCACCGACTACGAGGGACGCATCGGCAACACCTCCGGGACGAACTGGCTGCTCGTCGGCTCGGACTCACGCGTGGGCATGAGCGAGGAGGACGGCGAACGCTACGCCGCCGGCGACCTCTCCGACGAGGGTGCGCGTACCGACACCATCATCGTGGTGCACGTCCCCACCTTCGGCGGCAAGCCCACCATGGTGTCGATCCCCCGCGACTCCTACGTTGACGTCCCCGGCTACGGCCAGGACAAGATCAACTCCGCCTTCTCCTACGGCGGCCCGCAGCTGCTGCAGCAGACCGTGGAACAGGCCACCGGCATGCGTATGGACCACTACATGGAGATCGGCTTCGGCGGCTTCGGCAAGATCGTCGACGCCGTCGGCGGTGTGGAGCTGTGCCCCGCCGAGGCCATCGACGACCCGATGGCCGGCCTCAACGTGGAGGCCGGCTGCCAGGAGATGGACGGTCCCACGGCCCTCGGCTACGTGCGCACCCGCTACACCTCGGCGAACGGGGACCTCGACCGGGTGAAGCGCCAGCGTGAGTTCCTCAGCGCCGTGGTCTCCAAGGTCGGGTCCTTCGGCACTCTGGCCAACCCGTTCCGGGCGTTGCCCCTGATCAACGCCTTCTCCGAGGCGCTGACCGTGGACGAGGGCGACCACGTGTGGCACCTGGCGCGCCTGGCGTTCGGCATGGTCCGCGGTGCGGACCAGCAGACCGTGCCCGTCGGCGGCTTCGCCGACACCGACGCCGGCAGCGTGGTGCTCTGGGACGACGAGGCCGCCGAGGAGCTGTTCAGCGACATGCGCTGACCGTTCAGTTCAAGTCCGGTCAGCTCAAGCCCGCTCAGTTCAGGACGGCGAGGGCGGCGTCGTAGTCCGGCTCGGTGGTGATCTCCGGGACGAGCTGCGAGTGCAGGACGGTACCCTCGGCGTCCAGCACCAGCACGGCGCGGCCCAGCAGGCCGGCCAGCGGGGAGTCGGTGAGGGTCACGCCGAAGTCCTCGCCGAAGGAGGAACGGAACGCCGAGGTCGCCTCGACATTCTCGATGCCCTCCGCGGCGCAGAAGCGGCCCAGGGCGAAGGGGAGGTCCTTGGAGACGGACACCACGGCGGTGTTCTCCAGCCCGGCGGCGCGCTTGTTGAACTCACGCTCGGAGGCGGCGCACACGCCGGTGTCCACCGAGGGGAAGATGTTGAGCACCACGCGCCTGCCGCGCAGGGAGTCGCCGTTGACGTCCTTGAGCTCTGCGGAGACGGTGGTGAAGTTCGGGGCCTGCTCGCCGACTGCGGGCAGGTCACCGACGGTGTGGGCGGGGGTTCCTTGGAATGCGGTATCAGCCATGCCACCCATGGTGGCACAGAATGCCCGTCAGCGGATCGTGACCTCGCGGGCGACGATCGTCTGACGCGACTTCTGCTCCTCACCGGTCAGCGGCGAGGAGTCCCCGGAGAGCTCGGTCAGGGCGGCACCGATCCGCTCGTCCAGCTCCTTGAGCGGGGCGGCGAACTCGGAGGCGTCCACGGTGTTGTCCAGGTCGAAGACCGGCACGAGGATGCCGTGGGTGCGGAAGACACCGGCGAAGCGGGTGTCCTCACCCAGGTTGAGCTGGCCGGCGGCGTGCACGCGCGCCAGGGCGGGCAGCAGCTGTGCCTCGGTCTCCGGACGCACCCAGCGGATGTGGGCCTTCTCGCCCGGGTCGATCCACCAGGCGGCACCGGTGACGTCGACGTCCACACGCACGCTCGGCAGCACCGAGGCGTTCGCCTGGTCGAGGGTCGCCACGACCTGCGGGTTGGCCCGCTGGTCCTCGGTGAGCCACCAGTTGAAGTCCTCACGGACCTCGATGGACGGGGTCTGCCCGGCGACGAGCAGGTCCGCCAGTGCGGGCTCGGAGCCGTCGGCGACGGCCACGTCCAGGCTGGTGCCCGGCTCCGCGTCCTTCACCCAGTTCAGCGCGAAGGCGAGGTCGCGGTTGGGGTTGTCGCCACGGTGCTGGGTCTGCAGGGCGACGAGCGCCTCGCCACCCTCCTCCTCGGCGCGGACGAGGGCCGCCGCCGCACCCGGCAGGACGGTGCACACCGTCACCGGGCGGGTGAAGCCGGCGTCCGCCACGGTCTCGGCGGTGAAAAGGGCCGAGGGGACGAACTCCTGCAGCGCGATCAGGTCGGCCTCGGCGGCGAACCCGTCGTACGGGCGCGGGTCGCGTTCGAGCGCGGCACGCTCGGCGGCGCGCTTGGCGAGCTTCGCCTGCCGGCGGCTCATGCCCTCCGGCAGGTCGTCCTGGTTCTGGTTCTTCCTGTTCTTCTTAGCCACGGGGCACAGTCTAGCCGGTGCACCGCCGAGGTCGCCGCTACCGCAGGGCCACCGCGCCGCGCAGCGTCTCACGCGCGCGGTCCGGGTAGTCCGTGGCGGCCCACCGCACACCGTGACGGTGCAGCCACAGCAGGTCGTCCTGCCGGTTGGCGGTGAACACGTAGGTGGAGTCACCGACGCCGGCGACGTCCTGCGGCGCCTGCCGGGCGCGCGCGACGGAGAACCCCTGGCACTGCGCCACGCCGGCGGGCTCCAGGTGCTTCGCCAGACGCCACATCCGGTACTCCTTGCGCAGGTAGATCCGCGGGATCTGCGGGTTGAGCGCGGCGAAGCGGGCGAGGGAACCGTGGTCGAAGGAGATCAGGTGCACCCCGGCGTCCTCCTGCGCCAGGCCGGTGGCGTGCAGCTCGCGGTTCACCGCGGCCTCCAGGCGGCCGTCGCGCTCACCGGCACTGCCGAGGCGTTTGGTCTCCACGAAGAGTTCGGGACGGTACGTCGCGGTGCGCGCGTCGCGCACGAACTCCAGCAACTCGCGCAGGGTCGGGACCTGCTGGGGACGCTGCGTGGTGCCCACGTTGACCTCCCGCAGCTGCGCCAGCGTCATGTTCACCACGGTGCCGGTGCCGTCGGACGTGCGGTCCACGGTGGCGTCGTGGATGACGACGGGCACCCCGTCGGCGGTGAGCCGGACGTCGCCCTCCAGGCCGTCGGCGCCGAGCTCCACGGCGAGTTCGTAGGCTGCCAGGGTGAGCTCGGGGCGGTAACCGCTCGCCCCACGGTGCGCGATGATCTTCACGCCCCCATTGTTACCCGATACCCACGGTGGTGCCGCCGTCAGCCCTGTACTATGAATTCCCGTGGAAGATTATCCGGCAGTCGCCCGCCCCACGCCGGGAGTGGGGCAGGGACGGGGCGTCCCGAGCAGGTCGGTCAGCGACACCGCCCTGGTCTTCGAGGGCGGGGCGATGCGCGCGGCGTTCTCCTCGGCGATGGTGCAGGCACTGCTGGAGGAGGGGATCCAGTTCGACTGGGCCTACGGCAACTCCGCCTCCGCGGTGCACGTGGCCACCTACCTGTCCAAGGACACCCGCCTGGCCCGCGACTACTTCACCGTGTTCCCCGGCGACCCCCTGTTCGGCGGCATCCGCCCGTTCCTGCGCGGCGACGGGTTCTTCAACGCCCGCTACATCTTCGGTCCCGACGCCCAGGTCGAGGACCGCAGCATGGTCCCCGACTGGGACGCCATCAAGGCCAGCCCCGGCAACTTCCGGATCTCCGGGTTCAACGGGCGCAGCGGTGAGACCGTGCACTGGTCGCGCGAGGACATGAACGGCTTGGACGACTTCCTGCGGCACGCCCGCGCCTCGGCGTCGCTGCCGATCGTCATGCCGCCGACGAAGATCGGCACGGAGACCTACTTCGACGGCGCCTTCGGCTCCACCGGGGGCATCCCGGTGGACTCCGCGATCGAGATGGAGGGCTTCGACCGGTTCCTCGTGGTCATGACCCGCACCCGCTCCTACCGCAAGAGCGCCTCCCGGTTCACCTGGTTCGTGAAGAAGGCGTTCCCGCAGTACCCGGCGTTGGCGCAGTCGATGCTGGACCGGCACGCCCGCTACAACCGCACACGCGACTGGATCTTCGAGCAGGAACGCCGCGGCAAGGCCTATATCTTCGCCCCGCACCGCATGCCCCTGGGCAACGGCACCCGCAAGCTCAACGAGCTGGCGGAGACCTACGAGGCCGGGCTCGCCCAGGCGCGTGAGGAGATGCCGCTGATCCGGCGGTTCCTGCGGGTCTGACGGTGTTTACAGCTCGAAGACCCCGGCGTCCGTCATGACCTGCTGCAGGGTGCCGGCGGAGGCGTCGAACTGCTCCTGCTCGGTGTCGTCGAGGTCGAGTTCGACGACCTCGCGGATACCGCGGTTGTTCACCACCGCCGGGGTGCCGATGTACAGCGCCGGGGCGTCCCCGCGACCGTACTGGCCGTCCACCAGCGCGGAGACCGGCAGGACGACGTCCTCGTTGCGTAGCACCGCGCGGCTGATCCGCGCCATGCCCACGCCGATGCCGAAGCTGGTGGAGCCCTTGGCGTTGATGATCTCGTAGGCGGCGTCGCGGGTGCGGCGGAAGATCTCCGCCACGCTGTCCCCACCGTCCGGCGCCTGCGCCAGTCGCGCCGGCAGCGGGACGCCGGCGACGCTGCCCGCCGACAGGACGGGCAGTTCGGTGTCGCCGTGCTCACCGATGACGTAAGCGTGCACCGAGGTCGGCGACACCTGGAAGTACTCGCCGAGGGCGGACCGGAACCGGGCGGTGTCCAGCACCGTGCCGGACCCGATGACCTGGTTCGACGGCACCCCGGCGATCCGCCAGGTGGCGTAGGACAGGATGTCCACCGGGTTGGAGGCGACCAGGTAGACGCCGTCGAACCCGGAATCACGCACCTTGCCCACGATGTCGCGGAAGATCGACACGTTCTTGCCCACGAGGTCCAGGCGGGTCTCCCCGGGCTTCTGGGCCGCGCCGGCGCAGATGCACACGATGGAGGCGTCCGCGCAGTCGGAGTAGTCGCCCTGGGACACCCGCGTGCCGTGGCCGGACCACGGGACGGCGTGGTTGAGGTCCTGGACGTGGCCCCAGGTCTTGCGCTCGTCGACGTCGATGATGACCAGGTGGTCGCAGAGCCCCTGGTTCACCAACGCGTAGGCGTAGGCCACGCCCACGTCCCCCGCGCCGATCAGAACGATCCTCGTACCTGTGCTGGCTCTCATGGGCTGCTCCTGTCGGGTGCTGGTGGGTGTCAGTCGGTGCGAGCGTGCCGCCGTGAATCGAACCCCAGGGTACGCCGACCCCACGATCGGTGCAGGTGGCAAGACCTTTATGACCACATCCCCTTTGTTCTTCCTATTGAACTTAGCGATTCAATAGGCAAATCATTGCGAGCGGACCGGAAACTGACCAGACTGGTGGACGGAATTAACGATTACCCGCAACGGAAGGATCTTCAACCATGGCTGTCTACGAGCTTCCCGACCTGCCCTACGACTACGACGCCCTCGAGCCGCACATCTCCGCCGAGATCATGCAGCTGCACCACGACAAGCACCACGCGACCTACGTCGCCGGCGCCCACACCGCCCTCGAGGCCCTCGAGAAGGCCCGCGAGGAAGGCACCAACCCCGACCAGATCCGCGCGCTGTCGAAGAACCTCGCGTTCAACCTGGGTGGCCACACCAACCACTCCATCTTCTGGAAGAACCTCTCCCCCAACGGCGGCGGCGAGCCCACCGGTGAACTGGCCGAGGCCATCACCCGCGACTTCGGCTCCTTCGACAAGTTCAAGGACCAGTTCTCCTCGGCCGCCCTGGGCCTCTACGGCTCCGGCTGGGCCGTGCTGGGTTACGACCACATCGCCGGACGCCTCGTCGTCGAGCAGCTCACCGACCAGCAGGGCAACACCTCGATCAACCTCACCCCGCTGCTGATGCTCGACATGTGGGAGCACGCCTTCTACCTGCAGTACAAGAACGTCAAGCCGGACTACGTCAAGGCCGTCTGGAACGTGTTCAACTGGGACGACGTCGCCGAGCGCTTCGCCGCCGCCAAGAACTAGCGTGACGCGCTAGACGGACCGCACCCACGGCCCCGTACTCCCCGCAACGGGGAGGGCGGGGCCTTCGTGGTACCGCGACTAGGATGGTCACCGTGGGCAAGAAGAAGAACAGCACCGGCACCGGCAGCACCCCGGCCACCCTCGCGTTGGAGAAGGCGGGGACCACCTTCACGGTCCACACCTTCACCCACACCCCCGGGGTCACCGACTTCGGCGGGGAGGCCGCCAGCGCCCTCGGCGACGTGGAACCCGACCGGATCTGCAAGACCCTCCTGGTCAGCCTCGACGGCGGACCGCTGAGCGGGAAACTTGCGGTCACCGTGGTCCCGGTCACGATGACCCTTGACCTCAAGGCCGTGGCCCACGCCTTCGGCGCGAAGAAGGCGACCATGGCCGACCCGTCCGCCGCGGAGCGCTCCACCGGCTACGTCGTCGGCGGGATCAGCCCCGTCGGCCAGAAGAGGCTGCTGGACACGGTGGTCGACGCCGGCACCCGCGAACACCCCACCGTCTTCGTCTCCGGCGGACGCCGCGGCCTGGACATCGAGATCGCCCCCGGCGACCTGGTCGACGTGCTCGGCGCGCGCTTCGACCCCGTCGCCCGGCACTGAAAAGCCCCGGAGCCCCCGCGAGTCCCCCTACCCGCAGGTCACCCCGGTGGCGTGCACCGGGCAGTAGCCGCCCGGGTTCTTGTCCAGGTACTGCTGGTGCTCGTCCTCGGCCAGGTAGTACTCCCCGGACGGGGTCTCCGACAGCAGCGAGACCTCCGTGGTGATCTCGCCGAAGCCGGCCTCCGCCAACTTCTCGCCGTAGGACGCCACCTCCGCCGCGGCCACCTCACGCTGCTCCGGGGTCACCGCGTAGATCACCGAGCGGTACTGGGAGCCCACGTCGTTGCCCTGCCGGTCGCCCTGGGTGGGGTCGTGGTTCTCCAGGCCGGTGCGGATCACGGTGCGCAGGTCCACCCGGGCCGGGTCGAAGACCACGTCCACGACCTCGGAGTGGCCGGTGCGCCCGGTGCACACCTCCCGGTAGGTGGGGTTGACGGTGTAGCCGCCGGCGTAGCCCACCGAGGTGGACTCCACCCCGTCGAGCTGCCAGAACAGCTTCTCGGCGCCCCAGAAGCAGCCCAGGCCGAGGACCACGTGCTCCTGGCCGTCCTTCCACGGGCCGGTGATGGGCGTGCCCAGCACGGTGTGCGGACGCGGGTTCTCCAGCACGGGGTGGCGTCCCCCTGCCAGGGCGGTGTCGGCGGTCGGACGTTCGGCGCGGAAAGGCCCGCCGGACTGGGCGGCGTTCATGGCGAGGATTCGGTCGAGGAAGCTCATACCCTGTCCAACGGACGGGACAGCGCAGGGATTCCCGGCGCGCCCCGACGCAGCCAGCTGCGCACGGCGGCGGTGGCGAAGCAGTCGTCGGCGTTGTAGCGCTCCAGGGTGCGCTGCGCCGCCGAGGCGGCCGTGCCCTCCGCGCCGACGGCGACCTCGAAGAGGTCCACGGCCACGCGACCGTCGACGTCGTCCTGACTGAAGGTGAAGCCCGCGAGCGGGGCGACCGCCTTGAGCCCCAGCGAGGAGTTGGCGGCGACGGCCGCGCCCACCAGGGCGAAGACGTCGACCCATTCCTCGGACGCCAGGAAGGCGTTGACCTCCTCCAGCGTGGGCATCACCGCCTCACCGCCGTCGGGCAGGGGGTACACGGTGCCGCCGTGGCGTCCTGCGTAGTGCCGGAGCCAGTGGTTCTCGCCCTGCCGGGAGTAGCAGTACACCCGGCAGGGGCGGCCCCCGCGCGCGGCGGCGGCGCGCCGCGCCGTCAACCAGGTCCAGAAGGACGCGACGTGGCGTCCTGCGTCCCCGTCGCGGCTGAAGTCGGTGAAGGAGCGGTAGACGCCGCCGTCGAAGGTGCCCCACAGGAACGTGCCACGGCTGGGGTGCGCCTCCATGTCCACGTCGATCTCCACGGCGTCGGCCAGTTCCTCGCCCATGGGGCTCTCCCCGTCGACGAGGTGCTCGGGCATGCGGAAGGTGTGGCCGCACCACAGGTCGGTGCGCACCATCCACCGGCGCATCGGACGCCGCAGGTAGCCCACCCCCGCCAGCCAGGCGGTGGCCAGCGCGGAGGTCTCGCCGGCGTCCTCGTGGGCCAGCTCCGCCAACGTGTCGACGCCCCGGTCGCGCCAGCGCTGCGCCCGGTCGCCCGGCAGCATCAGGCTGAGGTCCCCGGTACGCAGCAGGCGGGCCCGGCAGTGGTTGTGGAACTCGCAGGTACCGCACTCACGCACGCGCGTGGGCTCGGCCGGCACCGGCGCCTCCAGGGCGCGCACCAGCCCCGGCACGACTCGGTCGGCGGGGATGACCAGGCAGGACGCCAGGCCCGCGCCGATGAAACCGACGTCGCCGGACGCCACGCCCAGCACGTCGAGCAGCGTGTGCGCGACCGCCACCTTCTGCGAGTCCACCGGCGTGCTGCGGTGCTTCATGGCCACCGGCACCGGACGTGCCAGCCCCAGGACGCCGAGGTCGACGGTGCGCACCCCGGCGCCGCGGGCGGCGCGTCCCTGCGGCCGCGACGACGGGGCGCCGACCGTGTGGGAGGTGACGGTGACCGGCATGTACGTCATCGTGGTCGTCGGACCGGCCGCGTCGTCGGTGCGCACCAGCAGGTCCACGTCGCAGGCCAGGGCGCCGTCCGCCAGCCGGGCACCGACGATGAGTCGGGTGCCCGCGGCGATCGCCTCCAGCGTCTGCTCCCCGGCGGTGGCGTCGTCCACGACCTCCACCCGGGTCGGCACGAGCCGCTCCCCGAAGCGTGGCTGCGTGGGCAACGCCGCGGCGACCGCCTCACGCCGCAGCCGCGCCCGGTAGCGGGCGAGCGTGCGCTCCACCACGGACGACACCGTCAGCTCCGGCGACAGCCGTCCGGACCCCACGGCGCGGTTGAGTACCCGCCGGTGGCGGCACCCCGTCAGGTCCGACGGGGTGACGGGTCCCGCGGAACCCTCGGGTCCCACGGAACCACTGCCCTGATACGCCCACATACCGCCCCATACTATTGAGTAGACTGGCACGGAGAAAACAGCCGTCGACACGGTGACACGGCAGCAAAGGCAACCACGACAGGTACGGGAGAACATCGACCATGGGAATTCTCAGCTCGGCACGACGGCGCCGCCACGAAAAGCGGGCGAGCTACAAGGCGGCGAAGGTCCAGGCCCGCACCGAGGCACGTGAGACCGCCAAACTCGACAGGAAGAAGCAGGACTACCTGGAGAAGATGGCACGCAAGGTCCGCAAGGAGGAGTCCCGCAACCTCAAGGCGGAGCGTAAGCACGACGCGAAGCTGGCGCAGGCCACCGTGGAACAGATCAAGGCCGGCCGGTTCAACGCCAAGACGGTGGTGCGCTACACCGGCGCACTGCGCGTGCTGCTCCCCGTCGCCATCCCGCTGGCGTACCGGGCGTTCACCCAGCTGTCCCAGCGTTCCTCCGGCGCCGGCCGCGGCACGACGGCCGAATTCTCCAACTTCGTCGGAGTCGGCGCCCCGCAGCGCGCCCGGATCGCCGACCTGCGTACCCGCATCGACCGCGGAAATGTTCCCGACGGTTTCGCCAAGGACGCCAATGCCCGGCTCGACGAGTTGGAGAATTCACTCGACAATGCCTCGGGAATGTCCGACTCGCAGACGAGCAACCTCACTTCCAGCGTCTCCACGGAACTGGACCTGCTGGACCGTCAGTTCGCCGAGAAAGTCTGACGTTCCCCCTTCCCCCACTACTCTCCCCATAAGTAAAAGATCATCTTATATCCACCATGAAATGGCGGGAGATCATCGGGGATGACAATTAGTGCACGAATGGACTACACTTCCGGTCAATGGCACCTTCACATGCCACATATTCGCGCCATAAAGGCGCACACGACCGGAAGGAAGTAACAGAAACCATGGCACGCAAGGAAGTCACCCAGTTCTTCGATGACCTCGACAACACCCCGCTCACCGCGGACGAGGTCAACGTCGTCGAATTCACCTACAAGGGCTCCACCTACGTTCTGGACCTCTCCGAGGAGAACGCCCAGAAGTTCGCCGACACCGTCGAGCCCTACATCGCCGCCGGCACCAAGGTCACCCGCGTCCGCGGCCGTGGCCGCCCGGCAGGCAACACCGGCAAGTCCGATTCCGGCCGTAACCGCCGCATCCGCGAATGGGCACGGGACAACGGCCTGACCGTCTCCACCCGTGGCCAGATCGCCCGCGAGGTCATCGACGCCTACGAGGCCGCCAACCCCTCGGACCGTTGAGTCCCCGGCGGGGGTTGTGCCCCCGTCAGAGCATGCGTCACAGCATCCCCGCCTCACGTGCCGCCGCCACGGCGGAGGTCCGTGAGCGCACACCCAGTTTGTCGTAGACGTGGGCGAGATGCGATTTCACCGTGGCCTCGGACAGGAAAAGATCCGACCCGATGTCACGGTTCGACTTTCCCCGGGAAACGGCGTGGAGAACCTCGAGTTCGCGGGCGGACAACGTCGTCGCCGGATCCTTCTCCCGGTCACGTAGCCGGTGCGCGACCGCCCCGGACAGCGCCGCCGCCCCCTGCGCGGCCGAGCGCACACCGCTGATGAGTTCCGCCGGAGGGGAATCCTTCAACAGGTATCCCACCGCGCCGGCCTCCACCGCCCCGAGGATCTCCACGTCCGTGTCGTAATTCGTGACGACGAGGACATTGGGTGGGGCCGGGAGTTTCCGGATTCGTTCCGTGGCCTGTGCCCCGGTCTCCACCTCCCGCCCGGCCGCACCTGCACCGAAACGCAGGTCCATGAGGACCACGTCCACTCCCGGGCCGTCCTCCGCAAGGTCGGCGACGGCGTGCACCGCCGAATCGGCCGAATCCACCTCGCCGACGATGTCGATGTCCTCGGCGCTCTCGAGGACGGCACGCAGGCCCATTCTCACGATTTCATGGTCGTCCGCCAACAGGACACGAATCATGTCGTTTTCCTCCAGTGCCGTCGTTTCCGGGTCCATCCTACAATTCCCCCGTCGACGGCCCCCCCCCCGGACAATCACGGCCGCAGCGGCACCTCCACGGCGACGGCCGTGCCCGAACCCGGCGCGGTCTCCACGACCACGCTGCCTCCGAGGTCGCTGACCCGTCGACGCATCGTCGCCAGGCCGATGTGGCCTTCCCCGGCGCGCTCAGCCAGCGTGGACTCCACCTCGGGCAGGTCGAAGCCCGCGCCGTCGTCCACCACGTCGAGACGCACCGCGTCCGGGTTCACCGACAGGGTGACGCGCGCGCGTGAGGCTCCCGAATGCTGCCGGACGTTCGCCACCGCCGACTGCGCCACGCGCAGCAGCACCGTCTCCACGCTCACCGGGAGGCGCGCCTCGGCGCCGCCGGCCGCGTCCGCCGGGGCGTCCACACTGACCTCCAGCCCGTCGCCGGACGTGGCGCGGGCGAGACGCCGCAGCGCGTCCACCAACGAACCGTCGTCCAGGCCCGACGGCTGCAGCGCGGCGATCATCGCCCGGGTCTCCCGCAGACTGCCGGCGGCGACGTCGCGCGCGAGCAGGAGCTTGTCGACAGGCGGCTCCCCTACGTCCCCTGCGTCCCCTGCGTCCTTGTGCGCCCGCACGTCGCGCTCGGCGGCGTGCAGCAGCATCTGGATGCTCGACAGCCCCTGCGCCACCGTGTCGTGGATCTCGTGCGCGAGACGTTCCCGTTCCTCCACCACCCCGGCCGCACGCTCCGACTCCGCGAGCAGGTGGCGGGTGCGCACCAGCTCGTCGATGAGCCGGCGCCGGTCCTCACTGACCACGTAGAGGCCCTCGACGGTCACCCCGATCGCCACGGCGACCAGCCCGGACAGCACGGGCCCGAGGACCGCACCCGTCGACGGACCGGCCACCGCCACCGACAGGCCCGCGGCCACGACCGTCACCACCGCCGTCGCCGTCACTCCCCACCACAACGGCAGCAGGTACAGGTAGAGCGCGAACAACGCCAACGCCAGGTACGACGCCGTCGCCTCCTGCACCGCCAGCAGGATCCACAGGACGGTCAACGCCGTCAGCCACGTCACCCGCCCCGGCAGCGCCGCCGGCACCGGACGCGACAGCCCCGCCGCGGCGAGCAGGCCGAACGGCACCGCCGTCACGGCCACCAACGTCGGCGGACCGTCCCCCCGTCCCGCCGCCGACCAGACCGTGACCGCCAGCAGAAGGCCCACGAGGATGGCGATACCTCCCCGCATCACCACCGAATCCCGTACCGCGACGTCGTTGTCCATGGGAACACAGTATCCTCGACACGTGGAGTTCATCGAGTACCCGGTATCCGCAGTGATGAAGCTGTGGCACATGGCGCTGACCGCCATGGGCGTCGCCGACGCCACCGCATGGACGGCGTCGATCGCGCTGCTGGTGCTCACCGTCCGGCTCTTCCTCGTCCCCTTCGCCTACCGCGCCTACCGTTCGACGCGCGTGCTGGTGAACCTGCGCCCGGCCCTGCACGCCCTCGACGAGGAGTACCGCAACCGGCTCAGCCAGCCCGAACGCCGCGAACTGCTGAAGAAGCGCCGGGAGCTGCAACTCGCCAACGGCTACCGGGTGCGCGACGGTTGCGTGCCCGCCCTGATCCAGGTCCCCTTCTTCATCGGCCTGTACCGCATCCTGCTGCAGGTCGCCCGACCCACGGACCTGGAGGCCGCGTCCCACCCCGGCATCGGGGCGCTCAGCGGGGACGACGTGGCGCACTTCCTCGACGCCGACATCCTCGGCGTCCCGCTCGCCGCGTACTCCACGATGACGGACGAGCAGTTCGCCTTCCTCGGCACCACCGGTGCCGAGGTGTTCACCTTCGCCCTGCCGTTGTGCATCACCGCCTCGGTGTTCACCACGCTGAACATGGCGTACTCGATCTACCGCAACTGGCTCACCCTCGACGAGAACAACGGCACCTCCCGCGCCCTGTTCAAGATGCTGTTCTTCCTGGCGCCGGTGGCGATCCTGGTGCCGATCGTCTTCGGACTCGCCGGCCCCGCCCCCGCGGCGATCATGTGCTACTGGGTGATGAACAACCTGTGGACCATGACGCAGAACATCAGCCTCCACCTCGTCCTCGACCGGCAGGTGCCCTACTCCGAGGAGTTCCGCGCCCACCGCGCCGAGGTCGGCGCGGCGCGCAAGGCCCGACGGGCCGAGATCAAGGACGCCGGACGCTCCCTCCGCGAGCGATCCCGCGAGCGCAGCGCCCGCATCAAGGCGTTGGACGCGACGCTGCGTCGTTCCTCCCCGGCGTCGGTGTGCGACGACGCCACCGCCGAGCGCGAGCGCCTCGTCGCCGAGGAAGCCGCCGACCGGGAGGCGACCGGGAGGCTCATCAAGCGCGAGAAGCTGGAGCGCGCCGCACGGCGCACGCGCCAGCGGGAACTGCAACGCCAGGCGATCGCCGCGAAAAAGGCGGCGAAGGCCTCGAAGGCCGGGCAGGATGCTGTCGGCGCGGCCGGGGACTCCGGGGACTCCGGGGACTCCGGGGACTCCGGGGACTCTGACGGCACGGAGGGACCCGAGAGCGCCGAGGGTGCGTCCGACGCCGTTCAGGCCGCCGAAACGTCCGGCCCCACCGCACCCAGCGCGCCCAGCGGAGGCCGGCACCGGCTGCCCGAGCCGGACGAGGACGCCGATGCCCGCCCCTACCGGGGGCGGCACCGCCTCAACCGCTGACCCCGGCCAGATCCGCCGAGGGGCGAAGATCGAGTACATCATCGGTGCCGTGTAGAGCATCTGCTTGGCGAGCTCACGCGCTGTCTCCAGCGGGGTGACGGTGCGGTTCATCTTCGCCCCGGCGATGCCGCCGTCGAGGAACACCATCAGCTGGTCGGCCAGGGTGCGCGAGGCGTAGCCGAACTTCTCCGTGAGCAGGTCCGCCATCGTGTCACGACACCAACGCCGGTGCTCGAGAGCGGCGGCGCGGATGCGGTGCTCGCTGTCGGTGTCCGGCCGCGGGTACTCGCTGGCGGCGTTCTGGAAGTGCGAGCCCCGGAAGTTCTCCCCCGGCTGCTCGGCGATGCACATGTCGAAGAAGGCGAGGATGCGGTCCTCCGGCTTCGGCCGGTCCTCGCACATCTTCTCCCAGCGCTCACGCCAGTCCTTGTCGAGCTCCTCGATGTAGGCCACCACGAGGTTGTCCTTGGAGCCGAACAGGGAGTAGAGACTGGCCTTGGCCACGTCCGCGTCACGCAGGATACGGTCGATGCCGATCACGCGGATGCCCTCGGTGGTGAACAGGTGCGTCGCGCTGCCCAGCAGGCGCTGACGCGGCCCCGGACGGTTGCGACGACGCGACGCCGCCGGCTTCGACTTCGACGTTCCCCCGGCCCTCGTCGTCTTCTTCGCCTTGGACGGGGACGCGTCACTGCCGTCGGTCGTCGTGGAACCGGTGCCGGCCATGTCGTCCCTCCATGAGTACGGATTCGTTCTGTCGGCGGGAAAAGACCCGCCGTTCCTGCAGTATTTTACACAAGGCGGTGCCGCCGCCGACACACTGTCGGCGACGGCACCGGTGCGTGCCCGACGCCCCGCTACTTGTGGTTGGGGCGCACGACCATCATCGGGCAGGGCGCGTACTGCAGCAGGGCCCGCGAGGTGGAACCCAGCAGCATGCCGCGGAATCCGCCACGACCGTGGGAGCCCAGGACGAGGAGCTGCGCGTCGTCCGAGTTCTCCTTCAGGACCTGGATCGGACGGTCGCGCTCCACGACCTCCTCGACGGTGACCTCGGGGTACTTCTCCCGCATCGGCGCCAACTCGTCCTGCAGGATCTTGCGCTCCTGGGCGGACATGGCGTCCAGCTGGCTCTGCACGGCCGCGAGGCCGACGAGGCTGGTCTGCACCTGCGCGTCCGCCCAGCTGTGGACCGCGCGCAGCGTCGCGCCGCGCGCGTCTGCCTCGCGGAAGGCGTAGTCGAGCGCCTTGCGGGAGATGTCGGAGCCGTCGACACCGACGACGACGGGGCCGTACTTGTTCTCGACGGTGACGTCGTTGTCCTTGCGCACGACCACGACCGGGCAGGCCGCGTGGGAGACGACCGCCGAGGAGACGGAGCCCAGCACCAGGCCGGACAGGCCGCCGAGGCCGCGGGAACCCATGACGACGATGTCGGCGTCCTCCGAGAGCTGGAGCAGCAGGTCGATCGGGGTCGCCTCGCCGATGTAGTAGCTGACCTCGATGTTCTCGTCGAAGCCCGTGACGATCTCGCGGGCGTCGTTGATCTTCTCCATCGCCTCGTCCTCGAGCTGGTCGTACAGCTCCTGAGGCGGGATCATCCCGTCGGCGTACATAAACTGGGGCATCGTGTAGGCCGTGACGAGCTTCAACGGTGCACTGCGCTTGGCCGCCGCATTCGCGGCCCAGGCGACGGCCGCGGCCCCTGCATCCGAGCCGTCCACGGCGACGACGATTTCATTGGTGGCCTTGGCGTCCGACATCTCGGAACCCCTTTCAGGTGGGTGACTTCCAACAACCCCCATTATCCCCGCACGTGAGGTTCACCGCAGAACACCTCCCATTCAGGGGTAGGTGCCCGGGGTAACGGGTGGTGGGCACGGGGGTGGGTATACTCGGCACCGACATGACGGGGTCGTCACTGTGACGAACCAGGTCAGGCACCCGCGCCCGGCGCACCCGGAGAATTACTCGGGAAGAAGAGCTCGTAGATAAACTCCACGGCGCCCAGAACGGCCTGACCGATGGTTGTCTGCAAGAATTCGACGATCTGAGAAGTATCCATGGACAGGAGCTTAGCCTGCGTAATCCACCGCTCCCAATAGTGGACGGACTCAATCCGTCCCGGGTCAGGGTCGAGGCCGACGGCACGGCCGCCGCCCTCGTGCGTCACCTCATCGACAGCCAGCAGCACCACGATCCGACCGACGACTCCACCGCGATCACCGCGCGGTTCGACGAGGGCAAGGTCCGGCTGGACGACGGCCGCGTACTACGGCCCGACGACACGGTGACCGCCGGCGAGTTCCTCTGGTTCTACCGCCGCCCGGCACCGGAGCGTCCCGTCCCCGGCGAACTGAGGGAGCTGCACCGCAGTCCGCGCCTCCTCGTCGTGGACAAACCACCGTTCATGTCGACGCTGCCGCGCGGCCAGCACATCACCGAGACCGCGGTGGTCCGTGCCCGACGCCAATTCGGCATCGACACCCTCTCCCCCGCCCACCGGCTGGACCGGTTGACCCGCGGCGTGCTCCTGTTCACCACCCGCCAGGACGTCCGCGGCGCCTACCAGCGTCTCTTCGAGGCACGCGAGGTACGCAAGACCTACGAGGCCGTGACCGAGGTCCCCGAGGGCTGGTTGCCCCTGCTGCAGGACGCCCCGACATCGGACGGTGCCCGACCGCTGCTTCCTGTACCCGCCGGCGCCTTCGCAGCGGACAGCCCCGCCGGGCTGCACCCGGCACCCACGGTCGAAGAGCCCTGGGTTCTGCGCCACCACATGGTGAAACTGCGTGGCCGCATGGCCACGTACCTGACGCAGGACGCTCCGAACGCCGAGACCCGGGTCACCGGTGTGCGCCTCGAACGCCCCGCGATGACGCCGTTGGGGACGACAGACACGGTGGCGACGCCTGGGGCCGATGCGCCATGGCGCCTGGTGTGGACTCTCGAGCCGCAAAGTGGACGCACCCACCAGTTGCGGGTGAATATGCGGCTGTTCGGTGTCCCGATCATCGCCGACCCGTTGTACGGCGAGCTCAGCGACGCCGCACTGTGGGACGTGGATCAACCGATGCCGTTCGTGCCTGCCGTCGCCGACGAAGACTTCAGCCGCCCGATGGGGCTGACGGCCGTGAAGATGATGTTCACCGACCCGTTCTCCGGCGAGCTCCAGGCATTCCGCACGTCGTACCGGGCTGACGACTTCTAGCTGGCCGGCCCGTGCCCCCAGGGGCAGAGGGGTTGCCGGGGCCTGTAGCGGGGGGACTGC
>NZ_JBQSWV010000017.1:0-76437 GCF_052377495.1 Corynebacterium sp. AOP36-E1-14 | reverse complement strand
GGTAAATGGAGCCGACGTGTAGGATCTGCCGGTGTGCTGCACGTACTTTCCTTCGCCCTCGCGGACACCGTCAACTTCCTGCTGATCGGGGTCCTCGTCGCCGTCGGTGTCGCGCAACCGCCCCGCGAGAGGGGAGGACGCTACGGTGCCGTCGCCGCCCTCCTCGTCCTCGGCGACTGGCTCGGTGTGCTCGCCCTGGCGCTGGTGACGATGGTCGTCTTCGACGGCCTCGGCGAGGTCATCAAGACCGTCGTCGACTCCCCGGTCTTCGGCATCCTGCAGCTCCTCACCGGCCTGCTCAGCGCGGTGCTCGCCTGGCGCGGCGGCGGGGACGGGCCATCCGGCCTCGTCAACCGCATCATGGCACCGCTGAAGACGCCGACGGTGGCCACCGTGGGCACCGGCTTCGCGCTCGGCGTGGTGCAGTCGGCGACCTCCGTGCCCTTCTTCGCCGGCATCGCCCTGATGAGCGCGGGCGACTTCGCCACCGTCACCCGCTACGTGGGCATGATCGCCTATGCGGCGGTCGCGTTGAGCCTGCCGTTCGTGTGCGCCCTCATCGTGGGCTTCATCCGCATGCGCCCCTACAGCGCGGCGGGCCGCGGCTTCGCCTGGATGCGCGGCAACCAGGCCACCGTCGCCCGCGCCGGCGGGTACATCGTCGCGGTGTTCCTCATCCTGCTCGGCGTGGTGCACCTGCTGTGAGTGCCGTCGGGTTCTCGTGGCGCGAGACCGGCGCGCCGGTGCGCGTGCTGCTGCACGTCGACGGCGTGCACGACCACCACACCCCGGATCTGCACCGCATGACCCGCACCGACGGCGTCTGGACGACCACCCTGGAGCTGCCGGACGACCTGGTGTCGTCCTACCGGGTCATCAGGTTGGACGCCGCGGCCGCCGCGCGTTTCGACGCCACGGACGACTCCCGCCGCCGCTGGCTGGACGCCGTCACCCACGTCGTCCCGCACCGCCTGGACCACCCCGGGTGGCGTGCGCCGCTGAGCGCCGGGGCGTCCGGACGCCTCATCATGGCGGACGCCCCGGACGCCCCGGACGAGCCCGGCTGGGTCGAGGGCGATCCCGTCGACTGGGAGCGCACGGAACTGGACGGCCGGACGCTGTGGACCGCCGGCCTACTCCACGCCGAATACCTGCTCGTCATCAGCGACGGGCGGGCCTGGTCGGGCACGTCCTTGCCGGCGGCACTGGCACGGCTCGGCTCGATCGGTGTGGTCGCCGTGGACACCGCCGAGGACCGCGTGGCACTGCTCTCGCGCTCGCCGGCCTACCGCGACCTCGTCGCCGACCAGGTGCTGCCGTGGGCGCGGCAGATCGCCGACGTGCCCGCAGGACGCACCGTCATCGCCGGTGAGAGCCTCGGCGGCCTGTCGGCGCTGGACGTGGTCCTGCGGCGTCCGGACGCGGCCCGCCGCGCCGTCGCGACGTCCGGCTCCTTCTGGGCCGCCGACGTCGCCGGCGAGATCCGGGCGTCCGGTGCCCCGGACGGACTGCGCGTCCACCTGAGCGCAGGACGCGGCGAGGGCCGCGGCATGGTCGGCCATGCCCGCGACGTCGCCGACGCGCTAGGTGCCGCCGGGGTGCCCACCAGCCTGGAGATCGGCACCCACGGCCACGAGATGGCCGCCTGGACCGGCGCGCTCACCCGCGGGCTGGTGCAGGTGCTGGGTTGATCTAGTCGGCGACCATCGGGGACATGGTGAGCTCCGGGTGCTCCTTCTCCACGAAGGCGAGCTTCCACTTGTCGCCGAACAGGGCGATGAGCTCGCCGTCGGTGCGGGTGAAGATCTCCACGCCGCGCTGCCGGCCGAGCTCGGGGGCGCTGGCGGCGTCGGTGCGTCGGGCCACGGAGAAGGGGACCGGCTCGGTGAGGGTCTCCACGTTGTACTCGGCCATCATGCGGGCCTGCATGACCTCGAACTGCATCGGGCCGACCGCGGCCATCACCGGGTTCGCGTCGCCGCGGGCGTCGTTCTTGAGGATCTGCACCACGCCCTCGGAGTCGAGCTGCTCCAGGGCCTTGCGGAACTGCTTGTACTTGCCCAGGGTCTTCGCGCGCAGCGTGCGGAAGTTCTCCGGGGCGAACTGCGGCATCGGACGGAACTGCACCTTGCGTCCCGCGTAGATCGTGTCGCCGGGCGCCAGGGTGCCGGCGTTGACCAGGCCCACGATGTCGCCCGGGTAGGCGGCCTCCACGGTGTTGCGGTCGCGGCCGAACACGGTCAGCGCGTACTTCGTGGAGAACGTGCGGCCCGACTGCGCGTGGGCGACCTGCATGCCGCGGGTGAACTCTCCGGAGACCACGCGCATGAAGGCGAGCTTGTCGCGGTGGTGGGTGTCCATGCCTGCCTGCACCTTGAACACCACGCCGGCGAAGTCGTCGGTGACGTCGCGGACCTCGTCGACCGCCGAACCGGCCGAGGACGCCGCGGCCTGCACCGCCGCCGGGTCCGACTCGCGGGAGGCGGGCTCCGGGGCCAGGGCGCACAGCGTGTCGAGGATCTGGTGCACACCGAAGTTCAGCATCGCCGAGGCGAAGATCATCGGCGAGGTCGTGCAGTCCAGGAAGAGCTCCTGGTCGTGCACCGCGCCGTCGGCGGCCAGCAGGTCGGCCTCCTCGGCCGCGGTGTCCCAGGCGTCCTCCTCCTTGGCGGACGCCTCGTCCGGCGAGTAGTGCTCCTCCGGGGCGATCGTCGAACCGCCGGCGGTGCGCAGGAAGTGGATGTACTCCTGCACCTCACCCTCGCGGTCGAGGCGGGCGAGCCCGCGGAAGTCGCCGGCCGGGCCGACCGGCCAGAACAACGGGGTGGGCTGCAGCCCGATCTCGGTGACGATCTCGTCGACCAGCTCGAGCGGCTCCTTGCCCGGGCGGTCCCACTTGTTGACCACGGTGATGATCGGCAGGCCGCGGGCCTTGCACACGCGGAAGAGCTTGAGGGTCTGCGGCTCCAGGCCCTTGGCACCGTCGACGAGCATCACCGCGGCGTCCACCGCGGTGAGCACCCGGTAGGTGTCCTCGGAGAAGTCGGCGTGGCCGGGGGTGTCGACCAGGTTGATCATGTACGGCTGGCCGGTGTGGCCCTCCGGGGCGTACTCGAACTGCAGGGCGGAGGACGCCACGGAGATGCCGCGGTCCTTCTCCATGTCCATCCAGTCCGACACCGTGGACTTGCGGCCGGCCTTGCCGTGCACCGCACCGGCCTCGTTGATCACGCGCGCGTGCAGCGCCAACGCCTCGGTCAGCGTGGACTTGCCGGCGTCCGGGTGGGCGATGACGGCGAAGGTACGCCGACGGTGCGACTCGGAGGCGACGGTGGAGGGGCTGGCGTGGGCGGATGCGGTGTCTGACACGTCTGGACACCTTACCTGCGTACGGGCTGCTGCGGGAAGGCGGTGCGGCGTAGCGTGGAGGGACGCTATTTTTCAGGAGGTGTGCCACCGTGCAGACCGAGAAGAGGAACGTCGCACAGAAGCTCATCGCCGACCACCTGGTCGACGGGGAGATCACCGAACTGGCCCCGGGGGACGAGATCGGCCTGACCGTCGACCAGACCCTCACGCAGGACGCCACCGGCACCTTGGTGATGCTGGAACTCGAGTCGATGGGGCTCGAACGCGTCCGCACAGAGCTCTCCGTGCAGTACGTCGACCACAACCTGCTGCAGACCGACGAGAAGAACCCCGACGACCACGTGTTCCTGCAGTCCGCCGCCCAGCGTTTCGGACTGTGGTTCTCGAAGGCTGGCAACGGTGTGTCGCACCCGGTGCACCAGGCCCACTTCGGCAGGCCCGGGGCCACGATGATCGGCTCGGACTCGCACACGTGCGCCGCCGGTGCGTTGGGCATGCTCGCCATCGGCGTGGGTGGCCTGGAGGTCGCCATGGCGATGGCGGGCGAGCCGTTGTACGTGGCGATGCCCGGGGTCTGGGGTGTCGAGCTCACCGGCGAGCTCCCCGACTGGGTCTCCGCGAAGGACGTCGTCCAGGAGATGCTGCGCCGCCACGGCGTGAAGGGAGGTGTCGGCCGGGTCATCGAGTACCACGGCCCCGGCCTGGACGGCCTCACCGCGATGGACCGTCACGTCATCGCGAACATGGGCGCGGAGCTGGGTGCGACGGCGAGCGTCTTCCCCGCCGACGACGCGGTGCGCGACTACCTCACCGCCGTCGGACGTCCCGACGACGCCACGCGCATCGTCGCCGACGAGGGTGCGGCGTACGACGTGACCGAGCACATCGAGCTCGGCGACCTCGAGCCGCTGATCGCCCGGCCGTCCTCACCCGGCAACGTGGTGCCCGTCCGGGAGGCGGCGCAGGACGACGAGGAGGTATCCCAGGTCGTGATCGGTTCCTCGGCCAACCCGGGGTTACGCGACTTCGCCGTCGTCGCCGAGATCCTCGCCGGCCACCAGGCGTCCCAGGGAGTCTCCGTGGACGTCAACCCCACCTCGCGGGAGGTGCTCGTCGACCTGATCGCCGGCGGCTGGCTGACGTCCCTGGTCGGCTCCGGTGCACGGATCCACCAGTCCGGGTGCATGGGCTGCATCGGCATGGGCCAGGCCCCGGCGAGCGGGCGCAACTCGTTGCGCACCATGCCCCGCAACTTCCCCGGACGCTCGGGGACGGAGGAGGACGCCGTGTGGCTGTGCTCCCCGGAGACCGCAGCTGCCTCGGCGCTGACCGGGCGCATCACCGATCCGCGGGACCTGGAGTCGCTGTACGACATGACCTGCCCCGTCCCGCGGATGCCGGAGACGTTCAGCACCGTCGACGACATGCTGCTCCCTCCGCCGGAGCGGGAGGAGTCGCTGGCCACCGAGCTGGTCAAGGGGCCGAACATCTCCTCGCTGCCCGAGTTCGACCCCCTGGACGACCGGTTGGAGGGTCCCGCGCTCCTCGTCATGGGCGACGACGTCTCCACCGACGAGATCATGCCGGCCGGGTCGCGGGTGCTGCCGTACCGCAGCAACATCCCGAAGATCTCGGAGTTCAGCTTCTCCCGGATCGACGACACCTACTTCGATCGCGCGCAGGACGCGACGGGCGGCCACGTGGTCGTCGCCGGCGCGAACTACGGGCAGGGCTCGTCGCGCGAGCATGCGGTGATCGCGCCACGGTACCTGGGACTCCGGGCGGTGGTCGCGACGTCCTTCGCCCGCATCCACTGGCAGAACCTCGCGAACTTCGGCATCCTGCCGCTCGAGTTTGACGACCCGGACGACCACGACGAGGTCACCCGGGACGAGACCGTCGTGATCGAGGGACTGCGGGACGCCCTGCGCGGCGGCACCACGGTCGAGGCGACCATCGGCGGGCGCGCGGTGACCCTGCGGCACCACCTGTCGCAACGTCAGGTCGAGATGGTGATCGCCGGCGGACGGATCCCGTACGCCGCGGCCTGAGCCCTCACTCCGCGCGGCGGAACCGGGCGACGGACAACGGGGCGAAGACCGCGACCAGCAGCACCGCCGCGCCGAAGACCGCTAGCACCGGGTTCTGCATCGTCCAGATGTCCGGGGCGGGGGCGTCGCCGGTGTTGCCGAAGAGCTCGCGGGTGGCCTGCACCAGTGCCGACACCGGGTTCCACTCGGCGAAGACACGCAGGGCGGTCGGCATCGTCTCGGAGGGCACGAAGGCGTTCGACAGGAACGTCAGTGGGAACAGCACCATGAAGGTGGCCGAGTTCATCACCTCGGGGCTGCGGACCAGCTGGCCGAGCAGCACCATCACCCAGGAGAAGGCCCAGGAGAACATCAGCAGCAGAGCCATGCCTGCGAGGAACTGCCCCACACCGTCCTCGAAACGCCACCCCACCGCGAAACCGGTGAGCACCATGACCACCAGGGTCAGGGAGTTGAGGACGAGGTCGGCCAGCGTGCGGGCGACGAGCACTGCAGAGGGTGCCATCGGCAGGGTCTTGAACCGGTCGATCAGCCCTTTCTTGCGGTCCTCGGACATGAACATGCCGGAGAACGTGGAACCGAAGACCACCGTCTGCACGAAGATGCCGGCCATGAGGAAGTCGGTGTAGTCCTGGCCCGGCACCTGGATGGCCCCGCCGAAGACCTGGCTGAACAGCAGCACGAACATGATCGGCTGGATCATGCCCCACATCAGTACGTCGGGGGTGCGGCGGAAGTGGATGAGGTTGCGCAGCGTCACCGCGCGGACGTCGGTGAACCAGTTCATCATGCGTCCTTCCCGGTCGTGTCCCCGGTGAGGGAGAGGAAGACGTCGTCGAGGGTGGGTCGCGCCAGGCCGATGTCGTGCACGTCGACGCCGCGGGCGCGGATCTCGTGCACGGCACGCTCCAGGGCGGCCGGGCCGTCCTCCACCGCGACGGTGAGGGTGCGGTCCTGCCGGGCCACGGTGTCCCCGGCGACGGCGAGGGGCTGCAGCAGGTCGGACGCGACGTCCGCGTCGGACGGATCGGCGAGGGTGACGCTCACTCGCTGCCCTCCGACCTGGGTCTTGAGTGCGTCGGCGGTGCCCTCGGCGATGACGGAGCCGCCGTCGATCACGCTGATCTCGTCGGCCAGCTGGTCGGCCTCCTCCAGGTACTGGGTGGTGAGCAGCAGGGTGGTGCCGGCAGCGACGCGCTCGCGGATCACGTCCCACAGGCTCAGCCGGGCCGCGGGGTCCAACCCGGTGGTCGGCTCGTCGAGGAAGAGGATCTTCGGGTTGTTGACCAGGGAGGACGCCAGGTCGGCGCGCCGGCGCATACCGCCGGAGAAGCCCTTGACGGGGCGGTCGGCGGCGTCGGTGAGGTTGAACAGTTCGAGCAGTTCATCGGCGCGGGTGCGTGCGGTGCGGTCGCCGAGGTGGAACAGGCGGCCGATGAGCATGAGGTTCTCCCGGGCGGAGAGGTCCTCGTCGATGGTGGCGTACTGGCCGGAGGCGCCGATGATCTCCCGGACGCGGGCAGCCTGACGCACCACGTCGAGCCCCGCGACTGTCGCGGTGCCGGACGTGGGGCGGATGAGGGTGGTGAGCACCTTCACGCAGGTGGTCTTGCCCGCGCCGTTGGGTCCGAGGAGTCCGCGCACGGTGCCTTCCTCGACGGCGAGGTCGAGACCGTCGAGTGCGCGTACCTCCCCGGAGGAGGACTGGTAGGTTTTCCGGACGTCATGCAACTCGATGAGGGGCATGGCACCGGATGGTACAGGTGTTTAGCCGGTCTGTTCCTCCGTATTGCGTACCGGGGACAGCGGACCGGCGGCGACGGTGGTGGCCCGCGCCCCCTCGGGTCCGGTCCAGTCGAGGGTGACGGCGTTGTCCCGGCTGGTCGGTGTCCAGATCCCGGCCGTCTTGAGTGTGTGGTGCGTGCGGCACAGGCAGATCCCGTTCTCCACGCTTGTCGGCCCGTCGCTCTCCGGGTCGGTGTGCGGGGAGTTCACCAGGTGGTCGTGCTCACAGTCGTCGGCGGCGACGACGCAGCCGGGGAAGCGGCAGCGCGCGTCGCGTCCCTCGATGTAGGACCGCTGGGCCGTGGTGAACCGGTAGGCGCTGGTGGCCGGAATCTCCCCGGCGTTCGGGAGGGACCGGACGTGCCGGGCGATACCGGACAGCGTGGCCATGGTGGCCGGGGAGACCCATCCGGTGCCCAGGACATAACCCGGGCCGCCGGCTGTGCCGTAGAGGTTCACGGTCACGTTGAGCTGGTCGCGCCGGGCACCGAAGAGCCCGAGCGCGACCTGGCCCCGGCAGAAGTGCATCGACGGCGGCAGCTCGGACTCCGGATCCTCCTGCTCTTCGATGATCTCGCGGCGCACGTCCAGCGCGGCGGTGGAGACCGAGGACCACAGGGAGTCCGCCACGACCTCGCTGCCGCACACCAGAGTGAGGCGCGTGCCGCGGCGGGTGAGGGATACCGCGGCCGCGTCGTCCTGCTCGGTTTCTTCGACGACGAGTGGGGCGACGGTGCACAGCACCTCCTCGGCGACGTCGGCGATCGCCGAGATGGCGCCGATCTTGGTGGCGCGGATCCAGGCGAGCACACCCAGGGCGACGGCGGCGTCCAGCGCGTCCGGCACCTGCACGCCGGCGGCGCGCAGGGCGCGGGAGTGACGGTTGACCTTCAGCCAGATCGCGTCGAGGTGGTCGACGGAGTACTGCCCGTCGCCCCGGAAGATCTCGAACAGTTCCGGCATGCGCTGCGCAAGGTCGGCGGCATGGTTGTAGCGGTGGGCCTCGCTGGTCGTACGACGGCGCACCGCAAGGGCCGTGGCCACACGCGCGTGCTCCGGGATCTCCATGAGGTAGGAGACGAGGTCGAGCTCGGTGCGGTTGAGCAGGGTGCGCAGCTCCACGGCGCGGCTGTCCGGCGTGGTGCTGGGGAAGATACTGGTCTGGATGACGGGCTGGTGGGTGGTGTGGTCGGTGGTGTGGTTCACGTGCCCCTCCTTTGGATACGAACAATGTATCGCACCGTCCGGACATGAAACGCGGGCAAAGCGCTATCTATCGAACATGTGTTCCAACCTGCAGGTCAGCCCTGCCGCCGGGGCTTCGCGCCGGAGAAGAACTGCCGGACCCACGCCTCGTCCTTGTACTGCGCGGGCACCGCGCCGCCGAGCAGGTCGCGCGCGACCGCCGGCATCGACGGCGAGTCGGCGTCCAGCAGCGGTGCGTCCGACGCGAGCAGCACGATGTTGCCGTACCGGCGTCCCTTCAGCATCGGCGGGTCGGCGACGACCGCCACGTGCGACCACACCTGCGCCATGCCGGCCAGTTCCGCTTTCGCCCCACGCAGGTCATGGTGGTCGCCGCAGTTCGCCACGTAGATCCCCGCTGGTGAGAGCCCACGGTGGCAGTCGGTGAAGAACTCCACCGTGGTGAGGTCTTCCGGAGTGACCGCGCCGGCGAAGGCGTCGCGGATGATCACGTCGCGGCTGGCGGGGGTGAAGGACGCGGCGACGTCGCGCGCATCGTCCACCCGGATCTTCACCCGCGGGGAGCGCGGGATGTCGAACCACTCGCGCGCCAGCCGGGCGAGCTCCCCGTCCAGCTCCACGACGGTGTTGCGTGAACGTGGGTACACGTCGGCGAGGTAGCGCGCGAGGCTGCACGCCCCGCCGCCGAGGTGGGTGACGCGCAGGGCGTTCGCGTCCAGGTTCTCCGCCACGTGCGCGCGCAGCGCCGTGGCGATCCACTGCATGTACTCGAAGGCCAGCACGCGGGGCTCGCCGAGCACCACGTGGCTGCTGGGGACCCCGTTGACGCTGATCAGCCAGCCGTCGGCGAAATCCGGGTCGGGCTCCAGGGCGAGCATGCCGTAGTCGCCCTCGTACGTGCCCGCCACCGGGGCGGGCCTCTTCTTCGCGGTGCTCACGGTCGGGAGTGTATCTCGTTCTGGGCGGCGGCCAGGCCACGGGTGACCAGGACGTCGACGGCGTCGGCGCCGGTGGACGCCGCGACGTCCCACGCGGCCGCGCCGTCCAGCGCCGTCAGGACGTGCTCGACCACGCCGGTGCCGGACGCCGGGCGTCCGATGCCGACGCGTACGCGCACGTAGTCGCGGGTGCCGAGTTCGCCGGTGATCGACTTCAGGCCGTTGTGCCCGTTCTCGTTGCCGCCGAGCTTCACCTTCACCTTGCCGGCGGGCAGGTCGAGCTCGTCGTGCACCACGACGACGTGGTCCGGGGAGATCCCGTAGCTCGTGGCCAGCGGCGCGACGGCCTCGCCGGAGAGGTTCATGAACGTGGTGGAGCGCACCAGCAGGACGCCGTGGCCGTCGACCTCCACGCGCGCGACGTGCGCCTTCGTCCCCGGCATGGGGCGCAGGACGTCCCCCGCGCGCTCCAGGAGCTCGTCGGTGACGAGGTAGCCGACGTTGTGCCGGGTGCCGGCGTACTTCACGCCGGGGTTGCCGAGGCCGATGACCAGCCACTGGGCCGGACCGGGGGCGTCGGGGCCATCGGGGGCAGTGCGTCGGAACGGTGCCAGCAGGCGGGAGAGCAGGCTCATGATTCGGAGTTTACCGACTGGAGCACGAGGTCCGCGGCGTCGGCCAGGACGATCGGCAGCTCGTCGCGCTCCTTCTTCGCGAAGGGCTTGAGGACGTAGGACGCCGGGGCCATGCGGCCGGGCGGGCGTCCGATGCCGACCTGGACGCGGTGGAAGTCGCGGGTACCCAACGACTTGGCGATGTCGCGTAGCCCGTTGTGCGAGTTCAACCCGCCGCCGTTCTTCGCGCGCACGGTGCCGAGGTCGAGGTCCAGCTCATCGTGCACCACGATGACCTGGGACGCCGGGATGCGGTGGTAGGACGCCAGGGCCTTGACCGGCCCGCCGGAGAGGTTCATGAAGCTGCGTGGGACGGCGAGGATGAGCTTGTCGGTGCCGATGCGCGTGTCCGCGACGCGGGCGTTCAGCTTCTTGTTGGTGCTGAAGCTGCAGTGGGTGGCGGAGGCGAGTTCGTCGAGCACCATCGCGCCGACGTTGTGCCGGGTGCCCTCGTACTGGGTGCCGGGGTTGCCGAGTCCGACAACGAGAAAGGGAGACCGGGCAGTGTTGTTCACTGCACCAGTCTCCCATACCCGGGGGAGGGGACTACTCCTCGGAGTCGCCCTTGTCCTCCGCGGCGTCGGCCTCGGTGGTGACCGCGTCGTCGGTCTCCTCGGGCTCCGGGGCGACCTCGGGCTCGATGATGTTGACGATCAGGGTGTCGGCGTCGGACACCAGGGAGGTGTTGCCCGGCATCTTCAGGTCGCCGGCGGTGACCTGGTCGCCGACCTCCTTGCCCTCGATGGAGAAGGTGATCTCCTCGGGGATGGACAGCACGTCGGCCTCGATGGTGACGGTGTCGGCGTCCTGGACGACCTGGGTGCCCGGGCCGGCCTCGCCCTCGGAGACGACGGGGACGTCGACCTCGACGGTCTCGCCGCGCTTGACGGAGAGCAGGTCGGCGTGGTCGATGTCCAGGGTCAGGACGTTCTGGTCGACGGCCTTGATCATGCAGAGGTTGTCCTCGCCGTCGATCTCGACCTCGAGGATGGCGTTGGAGCCGTGGTTACGCACGATGCCCTGGAACTCCAGCAGCTCGAAGCTCACGTGGATCGGCTCGTGGAAGGTTCCGTACAGGACGGCCGGGATGCGCCAGTCGCGACGCAGACGGCGGGCGGCGCCCTTGCCGAACTCGGTGCGGGGCAGGCCGCTGATGCGGATGATGTTGGTTGCCATGATGATCTCCTAGAAGTCGGAACTGATCGGTCTCACGAAAAAAGCCGCAGACTCTGCTGCGGCTCCTGGTGCGGTGACCGTCCCGTGGTGAAGTCACCGTGGAACGAATGCGCGCCGATAACGGCCGGTGTGAACCAGCCCTCGCCGAGACGTCCGGAATACTACCAGACGCCTCGGCCGTGCTCCTACTCGAAGAGCGTGGTGACCGACCCGTTCTCGAAGATCTCGTGCACGGTCTTGGCGACCAGCGGCGCGATCGGCAGGACGGTCAGGTTGTCCCAGCCCTCGGTGTCCTGCGGCAGCGTGTCGGTCGTGATGACCTCGCGCGCGCCGCAGTTGTTCAGCCGCTCGCGGGCCGGGTCGGAGAACACGCCGTGCGTGGTGGCGATGATCACGTCGCCGGCACCGGCCTCACGCAGCACCTTCACGGCACCGGCGATGGTTCCGCCGGTGTCGATCATGTCGTCCAGCAGGATGCAGGTCATGCCGTCGACGTCACCGACGACGCGGTTGGCCGTGACGCTGTTGGCGACGTCGATGTCGCGGGTCTTGTGGACGAAGGCCAGCGGGGCGCCGCCGAGCACGTTCGACCACTTCTCGGCGACCTTCACGCGGCCGGCGTCGGGGGAGACCACGCAGAGGTTGTCCATGCCGTACTTGCCGATGATGTAGTCGGTGAGGATCGGCATGGCGTGCATGTGGTCGACCGGGCCGTCGAAGTAGCCCTGGATCTGGTCGGTGTGCAGGTCCACCGAGACGATGCGGTCGGCGCCGGCGGTCTTGAGCAGGTCGGCGATGAGGCGGGCCGAGATCGGCTCGCGGCCGCGGTGCTTCTTGTCCTGGCGGGCGTAGGGGTAGAACGGCAGGATCGCGGTGATGCGCTTGGCGGAGCCGCGCTTCAGTGCGTCGATCATGATGAGCTGCTCCATCACCCACTTGTTCAGCGGCTGCGGGTGGGACTGCAGGACGAAGGCGTCCGAGCCGCGGACCGACTCCTCGAAGCGGACGAAGATCTCGCCGTTGGCGAAGTCGTGTGCGGTGGTGGGGGTCAGGGAAATCCCCAGCTCACGGGCCACAGCCTCGCCGAGTTCTGGGTGGGCACGACCGGAGAAGAGCATCAGGTTCTTCTGGTTGTCGATCCAGTGGGACACGGGTTCTACGACCTTTCCGACTTAGGGAGGGAGCTGTTCGCTGTTGTGAGTGTAAGACGAGCGGTTCAGGTGAACCAATCCGGGGCAACCCCGACGGGGGTCAGGAGTCGGCTGCCTCTGCGGCTTCCGCTGCCTCGGTGCCGGGACGCTTGCGCTGCACCCAGCCCTCGATGTTGCGCTGCTGGCCGCCGGAGACCGCCAGGGCGCCGGCGGGGACGTCGTCCTTGATCACGGTGCCGGCACCGGAGTAGGCGCCGTCGCCGACGGTGACCGGGGCGATGAACATCGTGTCCGAGCCGGTGCGCACGTGAGACCCGACGGTGGTGTGGTGCTTGTCCACGCCGTCGTAGTTGACGAAGACGCTGGACGCCCCGATGTTGGAGTACTCGCCGATGGTGGCGTCGCCGACGTAGGTCAGGTGGGGGACCTTCGAACCGCGGCCGATGGTGGCGTTCTTCGACTCGACGAACCCGCCGAGCTTGCCCTCCTCGCCCAGGACGGTCCCCGGACGCAGGTAGGTGAACGGGCCGACCTCGGCGTGCGCGCCGATGGTGGACTCCAGCGCGTGGGTGCGCACCACCGAGGCGCCCTCGCCGACGGTGACGTCCTGCAGCGTGGAGTCCGGCCCGACGGTGACGTTGGCGGCGATGGAGGTGCGGCCCTTGAGCTGCGTGCCGGGCAGGACGGTGACGTCGGCGCCGACGGTGACCTCCACGTCGATCCACGTCGTCGCGGGGTCGACGACGGTGGCGCCACCGCGCATCGCGGCCTCCACCGTCCTGCGGTTGAGCTCGCGGCCGGCGGCGGCGAGCTGGACGCGGTCGTTGACGCCGGCGAGCTCGCGCGGGTCGTCGGAGCGGTGCGCGCGCACCGGGTGGCCGTCGTGGCGGGCGATGCCGAGCACGTCGGTGAGGTAGAGCTCGCCCTGGGAGTTGTCGGTGCGCAGGCGGGTGAGCGCGTCGCGCAGGATCGCGGCGTCGAAGGCGAAGACGCCCGAGTTGATCTCGGTGACGGCCCGCTCGGACTCGTCGGCGTCCTTCTCCTCGACGATCGCGGTGACCTCGTTCTCGTCGTTGCGGATGATACGGCCGTACCCGAAGGGGTCGGCGAGGTCCGTGGTCAGCACGGTGACCGCGGTGGGGACCTCGGTGTGCGCGTCGTGCAGGTGGCCGAGCGTGACCCCGGTCAGCAGCGGGACGTCGGCGTTCGTCACGATGACCGTGCCCTCGAAGCCCTCGAGGGCGGGCATGGCGCACTGCACGGCGTGCCCGGTGCCGAGCTGCTCCTCCTGGACGGCGAGGTCCACCGGTGCGTCGAGCTCCTCGGCGATCTGCTCTGCGGCGGGGCCGACCTGCTCGCGCCCGTGGCCGACGACGGCGACGATGCGCTCGGGGGAGACCGTGTCCGCCGCGTGCAGGCTGTGCGAGAGCAGTGTCCGCCCGCCGATGGAGTGCAGGGTCTTCTGCGTGGCGGACTTCATGCGGGTTCCGGCGCCGGCGGCGAGTACGACGACGGCGACCGGCTTGTTCTGTTCAGTCACGATGGGCGGTGTCCTTACCTTGGAGCTCGACTGCGGATGTGGATCACGCGGATGTCCGACAGTTTAACGCCGTCGGCGCTCAGGACCGGGAACCGCCCTCAGCGGGTTCCACCACCGCGACGACGGTGTCGGTGCCGTTGCTGTGGTTGACCGCGTCGGCGAACCAGCCCCGGCCGCCGGCGTCGACGTGGATCGGCAGCGACCCCTGTTCCATCAACGCCTCCTCGTCACCGACCTGCATGGAGGCCGCGACCTGCTGCGCACCGTCGCCGGAGCCCTGCTCGCCGTAGCCGTAGACCGTGCCGTCGTCGAGGACGACGTAGGGGTCGAGGTCGCCCCGGACCTCCTCGCACGTCAGCAGGGACCGGTCGGCGTCGAGCATCAGGCGGCCGCGGACGATCACGGACTGGTCGGCGGAGGTGAACGCGGCACGTCTGGTGGAGTCGCCCACGTCAGGTTCGAGACTGGTGGTCCTGTTGTCGAGGCAGTCCTCGTTTCCGGAGTACGCCACCGTTCCGTCGGGGATGTGGACCACGAACTTGTCCGGCAGGTCCTCGTCCACCTCGGTGCCGAAGGGAGGACGCTCCCGCTTGAGGCGGAAGAACGCGTAGTCGCCGGCGATGCCGGCGAAGTGGACGGTGTCCTTGTCCCCGGCGTCCAGGACGTCCCTGGACGACCAGCCGTTGGCGTGGTGGTCGTAGTCGTTGAATTCTCCCCGGCTCAACCTGGCGTCGCTGGTGGGGAGACGACGGGTCACGGTGGTCACCTCGTTGCCCCGGGTGTCGTACCCGGCCACCGTGGTCACCGGCGAGCCGGGCTCGTTGCTCCAGGATTCTTCCCCGTCGCCGCCGTCCCCGGAGACGGATTCGCCGGTCAGCGGGTCATAGGCGAGGAGCTGCCGTGAGGTCTCCCCGGGGGCCTTCGCCAGACCGCCCGCGACGTACCCGGGTTCGGTGGCACCGTCGAGGGCCCCGTCGAGCCGGACCTCGCCGGAGGAGTCGAGCACGGTGAGGAACACCTCCCGGTCGGCGTCGTTCTCGTCGCCGAGACGTCGGCTGTCGTTGCTCTCGGGGACGCCCTGGCGCCACAGGGCGACGAAGTCGGTGTCGTTGCGACGGAAGCCCTCCATCCGGAAGTCCTGCTGTTCGACCGAGGAAGACTTCAGGGGAGTGACGTCGAGGAGTTCGGTGCCCTCCTCCGTCGCCCGCTTGACCTGGTTGAGGCCCTCGCCGACGAACAGCGCGCCGTCCGCGACGACGGACCTGCCGTTCACCCCGCCGCCGATCATCGAGGACTCCAGCACGGCGGTCACGGAGTCGGCGTCCCACCGTTCGGGGACGTCGTAGCTCAGGGAGAAGTCGGTGCCGGTCTCCGCCGCGGCGGCGGTCGGGGTGGTGTCGTCTGGGCCGTCCGCACCGTCGCCGCCGCAGGCGGATGCGGTGAGCACCAGGGAACCCGTCAGGAGGGCGGCGCAGCAGCGCCGGACACGGGATGCCCGAATCGTGGTCATTCTTACCTCAGGAATCGTCGCACATGAATGTCTGCACAGGCAGTGTGCAGAATCATGCGGACCAGAGGTGTGGAAAACGGGGAAAACTCCCCGAACGGCGAAGCTCCCCCACCAGGACTCGAACCTGGAATGACGGTACCAAAAACCGCAGTGTTGCCGATTACACCATGGGGGAACGCCAGGAACCGGTGGTTGCTCCACCCGTCCCGGTCAACCGGTCACTCTACCTGATCGCCGCGATACTACGATGGTTGCCCATGAGTCCCTCGCAGAAGCCGCCGCAGACACCACCGCTGTCCGGGGTGCTGAGTTCCCTCGCCTCCGACCCGAAGTTGCGGGGCATGGTCACCCACGTCGGCGATCAGCGTCTTCACATGCAGGGGCCGGACGCGGCGTGGCCGTTCGCCGTCGGCGCGCTCGCGAGGCACCGTCCGGTGCTGCTGGTCACCGCGACGGGACGCCAGGCCGAGGACCTCACCGCCCAGCTCACCGCGATGCTGGGGGACACCGTGGCGATGGTGCCGTCCTGGGAGACGCTGCCGCACGAGCGGCTGTCGCCGGGGGTGGAGACGGTGTCGCAGCGTCGTCAGGCGCTCTACCGGCTCGCCCACGGCGAGGTGAACGTGCTGGTCGCACCCACGCGCTCGGTGGTGCAGCCGGTGATGGCCGGGCTCGGAGAGGTGGAGCCCGTCCGGCTGGCCGAGGGCGTGGAACTGGACTTCTCCGAGGTGCAGCAACGCCTCGTGGAGTTCGGCTACACCCACTCCGACGTGGTCGGACGCCGTGGCGAGTTCGCCACCCGCGGCGGCATCCTCGACATCTTCCCGGCCACCGCCGATACGCCCGTGCGCGTGGAGTTCTGGGGCGACGAGGTCAGCGAGGTGCGTGCCTTCTCCGTCGGTGACCAGCGCACCATCCCCGAGGCCGTCGCCGGCGAGGTGCTCGCGCACCCGGTGCGCGAACTGCTGATCACCGACGAGGTTGCCCGCCGCGCCGAGACTCTGGCCAGGGAGAACGCCGGCAACCCGGAGCTCGCCGAGGCCTTCGACAAGATCAGCCAGCACACACCGGTGCAGGGCATGGAGTCGCTGATCCCGCTGCTCTACGACGGCCCGATGCAGACCCTGCCCGAGCTGATGCCCGAGGGCTCGCACACCGTGGTGCTCACCCCGGCTGCCGTGGAACGACGCGCCGAGGACCTCATCGCCACCGGCCGCGAGTTCCTCGCCGCCGGGTGGGAGGTCGCGGCGATGGGCGGTGCCGCGCCGGTGGACGTCGCCGCGATCGCGGACAGCTCGCAGGACTCGCAGGACGTAGACCGCGCGGGCTACCGCACGCTGGCGTCCCTGCGCGCCACGCAGGACGCCCTGGGCGCCCCGTGGTGGACGCTGTCGCCCACGGGCGTCGCGGACTGGGACGATTCCGACGCCGAGCCGCTGCTGCTCGACTTCGACGTCGCGCCCGCACCGCACGGTGACATGGAGGCCATCGGCCAGCTGATGTCGGCGATCCGGCGTCGGGTCGAGGGCGGGGGACGGGTCGCCTACGCCGCACCGTCCCCCGCGATCGTGGCGCGCATGCTGCGCCGCTTCCGCGAGGCCGGCATCGCCGCCGAGGCGGTGGACGTCGAACTCGACGGCATCACCGGGCAGGGACGGATGCGCCGCTCGAAGCGCACCGCCGACGAGGTGCCGTCCACCGGCACCGTCAGCATCTACCAGGCCGCCGCCCACGGCGGTCTGGACACCACCGACCTGCTCTTCGTCACCGAGTCCGACGTCACCGGCAACCGCGTGGAGGCCAGCGCGACGGGGCGTCGTAAACCCGCCAAGAAGCGTAACCGGGTCGACCCGCTGGCCCTGGCCCCCGGGGACCTGGTGGTCCACGACCAGCACGGCATCGGCAAGTTCGTGAAGATGACCGAACGCACCATCGGCAAGGGCGCCGACGCCTCGCGGCGCGAGTACCTGGTGCTGGAGTACGCCCCGTCCAAGCGTGGCGGCCCCGGCGACCAGCTGTACGTGCCGATGGACCAGCTCGACCTGCTGTCGCGCTACGTCGGCGGGGAGAAGCCCTCCCTGTCGAAGATGGGCGGCTCGGACTGGAAGAACACGAAGAAGAAGGCCCGCGGTGCGGTGCGGGAGATCGCCGGGGAACTGGTGCAGCTCTACGCCGCCCGGCAGGCCGCGCCCGGCTACGCCTTCGACCCGGACTCGCCCTGGCAGCGGCAGATGGAGGAGGCCTTCCCCTTCACCGAGACCGAGGACCAGTTCAACGCCATCGAGGCGGTCAAGGGTGACATGGAGAAGCCGGTGCCCATGGACCGGGTCATCGTGGGCGACGTGGGCTACGGCAAGACCGAGGTCGCCGTGCGCGCCGCCTTCAAGGCGGTGCAGTCCGGCAAGCAGGTCGCCCTGCTGGTGCCGACCACCCTGCTGGCCCAGCAGCACTACCGCACCTTCATCGACCGGATGCAGGACTTCCCCACGCAGATCCGGGAACTGTCGCGGTTCACCTCGCCGAAGGAGTCCACCGAGGTCTTCGCCGGCATGGCCGACGGCACCGTGGACATCGTGATCGGCACGCACCGGCTGCTGGGCACCGGAATCCAGTGGAAGAACCTCGGACTGATCATAGTGGACGAGGAGCAGCGCTTCGGAGTGGAGCACAAGGAGCACATCAAGTCGCTGCGCACCCACGTCGACGTGCTGACCATGTCGGCCACGCCGATCCCGCGCACCCTGGAGATGTCCATGGCCGGTATCCGCGAGATGTCCACGATCCTCACCCCGCCGCAGGACCGGCACCCGGTGCTGACGTACGTCGGCTCGCAGGACGAGAAGCACGTCGCCGCGGCGGTGCGTCGTGAGCTGCTGCGCGACGGCCAGGTGTTCTACGTGCACAACAAGGTCAAGAGCATCGAGGAGACCGCCTCGCGGATCCGCCAGCTCGTCCCCGAGGCCAGGGTCGTCGTCGCCCACGGGCAGATGAGCGAGGAGCAGCTGGAGACCACGGTGCAGGGCTTCTGGGACCGCGAATTCGACGTGCTGGTGTGCACCACCATCGTGGAGACCGGCCTGGACATCGCCAACGCCAACACCCTGATCGTGGAGAACGCCCACCACATGGGCCTGTCGCAGCTGCACCAGCTGCGCGGCCGCGTGGGGCGCTCCCGCGAACGCGCCTACGCCTACTTCCTCTACCCGAAGGGCGAGACGCTCACCGAGACGTCCTACGACCGGCTGACCACCATCGCGCAGAACAACGACCTCGGCGCGGGCATGGCCGTGGCGATGAAGGACCTGGAGATGCGCGGCGCCGGCAACGTGCTCGGCGCCGAGCAGTCCGGCCACATCGCCGGGGTCGGCTTCGACCTGTACGTCCGGCTGGTCGGGGAGGCCGTGGAGGCCTTCCGCGCGATGGCCGACGGCGAGACCGTGGACGGCTCCGACACCGCCGAGCGCCGCGAGATCCGCATCGACCTGCCGGTGGACGCGCACATCCCGGTGACCTACATCGCCAGCGAACGGCTGCGCCTGGAGGCCTACCGCAAGTTCGCCGAGGCCACCGACGACGAGGCGTTGGCCCACGTCCTCGAGGAGCTGCGCGACCGCTACGGCGACATCCCCGAGGAGGTGCAGCGACTGGTGGTCGTCGCCCGGCTACGCATGGTGTGCCGCGACCTGGACGTCACCGAGGTCATCCAGACCGGGGCGAAGATCAGCTTCTCGCCGATCACCCTGGCGGACTCCGGCCAGGTCCGGCTCAAGCGGCTGTTCCCGGCGGCGACCTACCGGGCGACACCGAAGACGGTGCTGGTCCCGGTGCCCAAGGAGGGGTCCGGCATGAGGGCCGTCGCCCTGCGTGACCTCGACCTCGTGCAGTGGTGCGCCAACGCCCTGACGGACCTGGCCGGGGTGCCGCGCCGGGAGATCACCGGCGCCGGCGGACACACGGAGCCGGTTACCCGCTGAGACCGAACGGGTAACCGGTACACTGACCTCCATGTCCGTCGTGCTGCTGGATCCCAGGTTCCCCGCGATGCTGCCCGTCGAGGCGGTACCGCTGCTCGGTGATGACGTCTGCTACACCGAGGAGGTGCCGGTCCGCATCCGCTGGGTCATCGCCGACCTCGGTGGGCACACCGTCGACGACACCGACGTGATCGTCACCACCGACCTCGCCAACGAGGCCGTCGCCGAGCGCCTCGAGCGCGGCGACGCGCTGGTCAAGGCACCCAGCCTCCTGATGGAGATGGCCGGTGACCGGGAGATCGAGGCACCGGGGGCCGCCGAGGCGTCCGAGCCGGAGATCGACTACTCCGGTGGCGGCGTCGTGGACGGGGAGATCGTCGGCACGGACGACCACACCGCCGCGGTCGCCGGGCTGCGGCGCACCTCGCGCACCGAGGTCCCGTCCTCGGTGATCGACGAGGTCGAGGACGCCGTGGCGTTGATGACGCGCGCGATGCGTCAGGGGGAGTGGGAGCAGTCCCAGACCCACCGCAGCCTGCTGGCCTACCTGCGCGAGGAGACCGAGGAGCTCGCCGAGGTCGTCGACCGGCTCGAGGAGGCCGGCTCAGACCGGCAGGCCGACGAACAGGAACTGTGCCGCGAACTCGCCGACATCCTGCTGCAGGTGCTCTTCCACTCCGAGATCGCCAACCGGCGCGGCTCCTTCGACATCGGTCACGTGGCCGGTGCCTTCGTCGCCAAGATGCGCTCGCGTGCGCCGTACCTCTTCGAGGACGTGGAGCGTCCGGTGTCCCGCGAGGAGCAGGACCGGCTGTGGGCCGAGGGGCGTGCCGCCGAGGGCAAGGCGCCCTACAAGCCCGAACCCACCCCGGAGATCACAGGGGCCACCGGGCGGCAGGAACCGCACGCCTCCAGCTTCGCCGCGGTGCACACCCCTGAGGCCGACTCGCCGGCTGCACCTTCTGCCCTGTCGGCGGCCGAGGAGGTCATCATCCTGGCCCGCGGGTACGGGCTGCACGACTCGGAGATCCCCACCGACATCCGCTTCCCGATGATCGGGCTGGAGCGCGACGACGTCGGCGACTCCGACAACCGCCTGATCGGCGCGGTCGAGGAGTTCCGCCGGGAGCTGGAGCACCGCTTCAGCGACGCGCAGGCACAGGAGACACCGGAGGGCTGGGGGAAGTGACCCGCCGCACCGCGGTGGTGACCAGTCCCTCCCGCGGGGCGAAGAGGTAGACCAGCACGAAGATACCGGCCTGGACCAGCACGATGGAGCCGCCGGTGGACACGTCGAGGTGGAAGCTCGCCCAGATGCCGACGACCGAGCTGACCCAGGCCACGGCCGGGGCGATGAGCATCATGCGTCCGATGCGCCTGGTGAGCAGGTAGGCCGTGGCGCCCGGGGTGATCAGCAGGGCGACGACGAGGATCACACCCACCGCCTGCATCGAGGCGACCACCACCAGCGCCAGGCACACCATCACCGTCCAGCGGATCAGCCCGGTCGGCATGCCGACGATGCGGGAATGCTCGGCGTCGAAGGCCCAGGCGGTGATGTTGCGGCGCATCACCAGCATCACCACCAGGGCGACCGTGCCGAAGACGAGCACCTGCACCAGCGAGTCGTGGGTGATGCCGAGCAGGTTGCCGAAGAGGATCTCCTGCAGGTTCGTGCCCGCCGGGGTCACCGACGACAGCACCAGCCCCAGGGCGAACAGGGCGGTGAAGATCACGCCGATGGCGGTGTCGCCCTTCAACGTGGTGCGCCTACCCACCGCACCGACCATGCCGACGGCCAGCAGGGCGGCGATGAGCGCGCCCACGGCGAAGGGCCAGCCGAGGATGTAGGACACCACCACGCCCGGCAGCACGGCGTGGGACACCGCGTCGCCCATCAGCGACCAGCCGATCAGCACCAGCCAGCAGGACAGCAGCCCGGCGGTCACCGCGGTGACCGTGGCCACCAGCAGGGCACGCTGGATGAACCCGTACTGCAGGGGTTCCAGGAGCAGTTCGACCATCAGTGCACCATCCTGTCCAGCACGTCCGACGGGGCGCCGTGGGCGACCACGGTGCGCTGCAGCAGGGTGGCGGTGTCGCACATCCCGGGCACGGACGCCAGGTCGTGGGTGGCGATGAGCACGCACCGGCCGTCGTCGGCCAGGGTGCGCAACAGGTCGGAGACGGTGCGCTGGCTCGGCCGGTCCACGCCGGCGAAGGGTTCGTCCAGCAGCACCGTCGCGGCGTCCTGCGCCAGCCCGCGGGCGACGAAGGCGCGCTTGCGCTGCCCGCCGGAGAGCTGGCCGATCTGGCGTCCGGCGAGGTCGGTGAGGTCGGTGCGTGCCAGGGCGTCGTCCACGGCGCGGCGGTCGGCGGCACGGGGACGCCGCAACGGGCCCATGTGCCCGTGGCGTCCGGCGGTGACCACGTCGCGCACGCTCACCGGGAACGTCCAGTCGACCTTCTCGGACTGCGGGACGTAGGCGACGGGGCCGGGGACGCGCACCGTGCCGGCGTCCGGCCGGATGGAACCGGTGAGCACGCCGAAGAGCGTGGACTTGCCGGCGCCGTTGATACCGATCAGCCCGTGGACGGCGCCGGCGGGCAGGGTGAGGCAGACGTCCTGCAGGGCCTGGACCTGGCCGTAGGCCATCGAGACGTGCTGAAGCTCGATCGCCGGGGTCACCGTTCGCCACCTAGGCCGGCGACGATGGTGTCGACGTCGTGACGGATGAGGTCGAGGTAGGTCGGTGCGTCGCCGTCGGCGTCGGTCAGCGAGTCGACGTAGAGGGTGCCGCCGTCCTGCGCGCCGGTCTCGCGGATGAGCTGCTCCTTCGGGCCCGGGTCCACGGTGGACTCGCAGAAGACCGCCGGCACGTCGTTGTCGCGGACCACGTCGGCGGCGTCCCGCACCTGGGCCGGGGTGATCTGCGCCGAGGAGTTGACCGGCCAGATGTAGCTCTCGGTGAGCCCGGCGTCGGCGGTGAGGTAGCTGAACGCCCCCTCGCAGGTCTGCAGTACGCGCTGGTTCTCCGGCAGGTGGGCGAGGCCGTCGACGAGGTCGCCGCGCACCTCGTCGAGCTGCTCCTTGTAGGACGCCGCGTTGGCGCGGAAGGTGTCGGCGTCCGCCGGGCGGTGGTCGCTGAGGGCGTCGGCGATGTTGTCGACGTAGGCCGTCGCCAGGGTCGGGCTCATCCAGGCGTGCGGGTTCGGTTCGTCCGTGCCGGCGATCGGCAGCGGGTCGATGCCCTCGGTGACGGTGACACGGGTGGCGTCGGAGTCGGCGGTGAGCTTGTCGACCCAGTTCTCCAGCCCCAGCCCGTTGTTCAGGATCACCTCGGCGCCGGCGGCGGTGCGGATGTCGCCGGGGGTGGGGTCGTAGCCGTGGATCTCCGCGCCGGGGCGGGTCAGCGAGGCGACCTCGAGGGTGTCGCCGGCGACCTGCTGTGCCATGTCGGCCAGGATCGTGAAGGTGGCGAGCACCTCCGGGGTGTCGTCGGACGCTGCGCTGCTGCAGGCGGTGAGGCCGCAGGCGGCGGCCAGGACCGCGGCGGCGGGGGTTCTTCTCACGTGATTTCTCCATCTCGTTGTCATGAGTTCAATTCATTGAACTCTACATTTTAGAGTGGGGAACTCGCAAACATGCGCCGAAGCGGCGGTCGGGTGGAGGTCAGGGTGGGGTAAAGTCTCCGCCATGCATGTCACCGATCTGCCCGACCGGTCGCAGGACTACCTCAAGAAGATCTACGACCTCCAGGAGTGGGACCGCAGCGGCGCGTCCCTCTCCGTCCTCGCCGACGAACTGGGGCAACGTCGCTCCACCGCGTCCGAGGCCGTCAAGCGGCTGGTCGCCGAGGGTCTGGTCGTCCACGCCCCCTACGGTGACATCACCCTCAGCGACGACGGGCGCCGGCTGGCGCTGCAGATGGTGCGGCGTCACCGCCTGATCGAGACCTACCTGCTGCGCGAACTCGACTACGGCGTCGACGAGGTCCACGACGAGGCCGAGGTGCTCGAGCACGCCGTGTCCGACACCTTCATCGCCCGCATCGACACGATCATGGGCCACCCCGCCCGCGACCCGCACGGTGACCCGATCCCGGACGCCGAGGGCACCATCACCGCGCCCGAGACCCTGCCGCTGGCCGAGGCGACCGAGGGCCAGCGCCTGCTCGTCGACCGCGTGAGCGACCGCGACGGTGCGCTGCTGCGTTACCTGCAGGACAACGGCATCGCCCCCGGAATCCACCTGGTGGTCGGGGAGCGCCCCTACCCGGACATGGCCGTGCTGTCCGTCGAGGGGCGCGACGTCCAGCTCTCCGTCGCCTCCCTCACGGCGATCCTGTGCCGCGCGGAGGAGATGTGACGGCAGGGGGTTCAGGGAGTGCAGGACCAGAGCGGACCCGTCCCAGCGGACGTGCAGGCTGCGGTGGGTTCCTCGGCCTGGTCGCCACCGTCCTGCTGGTGGTGATCGTGGTCGGGGTCTTCCTCGTCGACGAACAGGAGCCCGAGGAGGAACGCGTCCCGGTGCCCGAGAACGTGCCCCCGGCCCGCGCGGTGACCGTGCACGACGTCGCCGCCACCGCCGAGACGCTCGACATGTCGGAGGAGCACCTGGAGGGCTACGTCTCCGGTGCGCAGACGGCCGCGAACGAGTTCCCGTCCTGCAACCTGGCGTGGAATACCCTGGCCGGCATCGGCTACGTGGAGTCCCACCACGGCACCTACGGTGCGGGCGCCGACGGCGGGCAGATCATCGGCCCGCGGCTGGACGGTTCGGGTAGCTTCATGGAGATCCCCGACACCGACAACGGCGAACTCGACGGCGACCCCGAGTACGACCGGGCGGTGGGGCCGATGCAGTTCCTCCCCGAAACGTGGGGGACCTACGGTGCCGGGGGAGACCCCCACGACATCGCCGACGCCGCCGCGGCGTCCGGCCGTCTGCTCTGCGGAAACGACCGCGACCTCGACACCGCCGACGGGTGGACCCGGGCACTGTTCGCCTACAACCGCTCCGAGGAGTACATGGTCGAGGTGCGCGACGCCGCGGCGAACTACGCACTCGGCCAAGCTGCCTGACGCGCCGGCGGCGGATAGGGCAGAATGGTGGTGTCTGATATCCACCGACATTCCCAGCCGAGGAGGCTGACAGCCACATGGCCGAAATCATGCAGATCATCGCCCGCGAAATCCTGGACTCCCGTGGTAACCCGACCGTCGAGGTCGAGGTCGGTCTGGACGACGGCTCCGTCGGCCGCGCCGCCGTACCCTCCGGAGCGTCGACCGGCGTCCACGAGGCCCACGAGCTGCGCGACGGTGGCGACCGCTACCTCGGCAAGGGCGTGCTCGAGGCCGTCCGCAACGTCATCGACGAGATCGATGAGGCCCTCGCCGGGCTCGAGGCCGACGACCAGCGTCTCGTCGACCAGGCGATGATCGAGCTGGACGGCACCCCCAACAAGTCCCGCCTCGGCGCGAACGCCATCCTGGGCGTGTCCATGGCCGTGGCCAAGGCCGCCGCCGAGTCCGCCGGCCTGCAGCTCTTCCGCTACGTGGGCGGCCCCAACGGCCACGTCCTGCCGGTGCCGATGATGAACATCCTCAACGGTGGCGCCCACGCCGACTCCGGTGTGGACGTCCAGGAGTTCATGATCGCCCCGATCGGTGCGGAGACCTTCAGCGAGGCCCTGCGCATCGGCGCCGAGGTCTACCACTCCCTGAAGAAGGTCCTCAAGGACAAGGGACTGTCCACCGGCCTGGGTGACGAGGGCGGCTTCGCCCCCTCCGTCGACTCCACCCGTGCCGCGCTCGACGTCATCGACGAGGCCATCTCCGCCGCCGGCTACACCCTCGGCACGGACGTCGCCCTGGCGCTGGACGTCGCCGCGTCCGAGTTCTACGAGGACGGCCACTACAACTTCGAGGGCGGCAAGCGCACCGCCGAGGAGATGGCCAAGGTCTACGGCGAGCTCGTCGACGAGTACGCCCTGGTCTCCATCGAGGACCCGCTGCACGAGGACGACTGGGAGGGCTGGGCCAAGCTCACCGCCGAGATCGGCGACAAGGTCCAGCTCGTCGGCGACGACCTCTTCGTCACCAACCCGGAGCGTCTGCGCCGCGGCATCGACGAGGACGTCGCCAACGCCCTGCTGGTCAAGGTCAACCAGATCGGTACCCTCACCGAGACCTTCGACGCGGTCGCCCTGGCACACAACTCCGGCTACAAGACCATGATGTCGCACCGCTCCGGTGAGACCGAGGACACCACCATCGCCGACCTGGCCGTCGCCCTGAACTGCGGCCAGATCAAGACCGGTGCCCCGGCCCGTTCCGAGCGCGTGGCCAAGTACAACCAGCTGCTGCGCATCGAGAGCTACCTGGAAGGCGCGGCCGTCTACGCCGGCGCTTCCGCCTTCCCGCGGTTCACTGCGAAGTAGTCCCGCGGCAACGGGCTAGTATCGTCCCCTATGGGAACGCGTGACCGGAGGGACCGGGAAGACACGAGACCGTCGGACGAGCGCGACAGCGCCCGGACCGACGGTCCCGGTCTGCCACGACCACGGTCCGTGGAGGGCCGTGACCGCCGTCAGCGTGAGGTGCGCCAGGCACCCCGCAAACTGGCCCGCTCCTTCGTGGAGCTGCCGAAGAAGGTCAACCCGCTGGTCACCGTCGCGGTGATCCTGGTGCTCGCCTTCGTCGCCCTGTCCGTGGCCACCCCGCTGCGCAACTACTTCCAGCAGCGCGCCGAGCTCGCCGAGGTCAACGCCACGATCGAGCGTCAGCTCGCCGAGCGCGACGACCTCAACGAGGAACTCGACCGCTACAACAGCGAGGCCTACGTGCGCGAGCAGGCCCGCACCCGCCTGGGTGTCGTGGAGCCGGGGGAGTCGGCCTTCCGGCTGATGGACCCGCGCATCGACACCAGCTCGCCGACCGACCCGGGCATGGAGAAGGACGACGCCGAGCCGGACCCCTGGTACACCCAGCTGTGGGGCTCGGTCGCCACCCCGGACGACGAGGACGACGGCTCCGCTGACGAGGGGCAGGACGGGGACTCCGACGGCGGTTCCGGTAATCTGCCGATTGACCCGGACCAGCCGGAGGACCCCGCCCAGGAGGGCGACCCGGACCTGCAGCGCGAACTGCAGGAGCAGCAGCAACAGCAACAGCAGGGAGCACAGTAGTGACTGATAGTACGGTCAGCGACGCCGACTACGAGACCATGTCCCGTCAGCTCGGACGCAAGATCCGTGGCGCGATCGAGGTCTCCTACCGCACCCCGGACGGCGCGCCGGCCGTGGTGAAGACCGCGCCGCGGCTTCCGGACGGCACCCCGTTCCCCACGCTGTACTACCTCACCGACCCGCGGCTCACCGCCGAGGCGTCCCGCCTGGAGGTCGCCGGCGTGATGCGCACGATGCAGGCGCGCCTGCGGGAGGACGCCGAGCTGGCCGCCGACTACCAGGCCGCCCACGAGCACTTCCTCGCCGAGCGCAACGCCATCGAGTCCCTGGGCACCGACTTCTCCGGCGGCGGCATGCCCGACCGGGTGAAGTGCCTGCACGTGCTCATCGCCTACGCACTGGCAGAGGGGCCGTCGCGGGTGCGCCTCGGCACCGAGGCCGTGGCCCTGGCCGCCGCGCACACCCCGAAGCTGTCCGGCACCGCCATCCCCGCGGACTGGCCGACGCCCGAAGACCTCGGCACCTCCATCGACGCCGCCTTCGACGAGCACGTCGACGAGATGACCTACGACCGTTCCGACGACCGTTCCGACGAGGAGAAGTAATGACCGGCACCTTCGCCGCCATCGACTGCGGCACCAACTCCATCCGCCTGCTGATCAGCGAGGTGCAGGAGGACGGTTCCCTGCGGGAGATCAACCGCGACAACATCATCGTGCGCCTCGGCCAGGGTGTGGACGCCACGGGACGTTTCGCCGAGGCCGCGTTGGACCGTGTCGACGAGGCGCTGGGCGTGTACGCCGACCGGATGATCATGAACGGTGTCACCGACGTGATGATGGGGGCGACGTCGGCAACGCGTGACGCGGAGAACCGTGAGGACTTCTTCGCCATCACCCGCCGTCACCTGGGCCGCGTGGCCCCCGGTGTGCAGGCAGAGGTCGTCTCCGGGGTGCGCGAGGCGCAGTTGTCCTTCGCCGGCGCGGTGGCGGACCTGGGTGAGGTCGACGGGCCGGTCTGCGTGATCGACCTGGGCGGCGGATCCACCGAGTTCGTCGTCGACGCGTACGGCGACGGTGCGGGCCAGGCGTACTCGGCGGACATGGGCTGCGTGCGGCTCACCGAACGCTACCTGCACTCCGTGCCGCCCACCGACGAGGAGATCAGCGAGGCGAGGGCCTACGTCGACGGGCTGATGGAGACCGTGGAGGAGAACGTGGACCTGGGGTCGGTCACCCGCGTGGTCGGCGTGGCGGGCACGGTGACCACCGTGGCCGCGATCCAGAAGGGGCTGACCGAGTACAACCCGGAGCAGACCCACATGTCGGAGCTGGACCTGGAGGAGTTCCGGTCCACGGCTCGTTCCCTGCTGGGGGAGACCGTGGAGCAGCGGCGTGGACATGCGGCGATGCACCCGGGCCGTGCGGACGTGATCGGTGGCGGTGCGATCGTCATCGACGCCTTCGCGTCCCGCTTCCTGGACCGGGGCCTGACGTCGATCACGGTGAGTGAGAAGGATATCCTCGACGGTATCCTCGCCGAGGTCATCGAGCGCAACAGTTAGCGCGCTCCCGCCCCTATAGCCCAATTGGCAGAGGCAGCGGACTTAAAATCCGCGCAGTGTCGGTTCGAGTCCGACTGGGGGCACCGAATTTTCCCGGCGGGCCGCGCGGACCCACGGTAGCGTGCACGATCCGGTCTTTTCGTGCCGAGAATCGGGCGGATCCGGCACGCGACGCGGGGTCACCCCGCGGGCGCCGGGGGCGGCCGGGGCGTCGACTCGCCCGGAAGTCCACGTAGTGCCGTCGGACCCGCCGTGCCCCGTCTATGCTGTGAGATCGTGTCCACCGCCGCGATCGTCCTCGTCCTCGCCGTCCTCATCGGGGCGGTTCTCCAGCGGATCACCGGTATGGGCGTCGGGCTCATCGCCGGGCCCGTGCTGTCCGTCGTCCTCGGACCCGCCGCCGGCGTCACCGTCGTCAACGGACTGTCCACCGTCAACGCGGTGAACAACGCCTGGGCGGTACGCAAACGCACCGACTGGAGGCGTTTCGCCTTCCTCGCCGGGGGACTGGTGCTCGGCTCGCTGCCGGCGGTGTTCGTGGTCATGATGATCGACGGCCCGTGGCTGCTGATCACCGTCGGTGTGCTCGTGCTCCTCGCCCTCGCGGTGACCATGTTCCAGCCCGACCAGGCCCGGCTGTCCGAGCACTCCCGGGTCCCGATGCTCATCGCCGGTGCGGCCGGCGGGTTCATGAGCACCGTGGCCGGTATCGCGGCGCCGGCGTTCACGGTCTACGCCCGCCTGACCGGCTGGGACTACCGGGACTTCGTGGCCACGTTGCACCCGGTGATCATGGTCGCCAACACCCTGTCGTTCCTGCTGAAGATCGTGATCCTCGGCGGACTCGACGTCGGCGGTCTGCCCTGGTGGCTGTGGGCGGTCACCATCGCGGCGATCTTCGTCGGCGCCTGGTTCGGCGACCGGCTCTACGACCGCATCTCCAGCGAGGGCACCAGGAAGATCGCCACCGTGCTCGCCTTCGCCGGCGCCGTGACCCTGGTGGTCAACGGCGTCCTCGCGCTGGGGTAGGGGGTCAGTCGACCGTGGCGACGTCGCCGCCACGGGAACCGGCGGCGGTCTCGCGCAGGTTCGGGATCACCGCGGCGAACTGCCCGAGCAGCTTCGTCAGGTCCTGACCCTCGCCGACCATCGTCAGGTTCGCACCCGTCAGGCCCTCGGCCATGGCGGTGAAGATCTCCGGCAGCTGGTCGACGACCTGCTTGTCCAGGATCACCCCGTTGTTGGACGCCACGGCCTCCGCCTCCGTGCGCAGGGCGGTGGCCTTCGCCTCGGCGTTGATGCGGGTGCGCTCGGCCTCCGCCTCGGCCGGCTTGATGACCTCGGTGACCAGCTCCTGCTCACGCAGCGACGCCTGCGACTGCGCCAGACGGGCCTGTTCCTCGGCCACCTCACGGTCGGTGACCGCCCGACGCTGGGCCAGGGCGGCCTGCGCGGCGATGACCTGCTCCTGGGCCTCGGCCTCGGCGCGCGGTCCCGCAGCGTCCGCCTCGGCCTTCGCTGCGGCGATCTCCTTGGTGTTCTCGGCGACCTTGGTGTCCGTCTCGCGCTGGAAGTCGGACTTGCGGCGCTCGGACTTCTGCTGCTCCTCGGCGATCTCCGCGTCGCGCTGGGCCTCGGCCACGGCACGCTCACGCTGTACGCGGGCGAGCTCGGGGGCGGACAGGGCCTGGATGTAGCCGTTCGGGTCGCTGATCGAGTTGATCTGGAAGCTGTCGATCTGCCAGCCGAAGCGCAGCATCCGCGGCTCGGCGTTGGAGAGCACCTGGCTGGCCAGGGCGGTGCGGTCGGAGATCATCTCCTCCACGGTGAGCTGCCCGATCATCGCGCGGGTCTCACCGGAGAAGATGTCCTGCGCGGTGGACACGATCTGGCCGGTGTCGACGCCCAGGAAACGGTTCGCGGCCTCGATGACGCTGTTCTTCTCGGCGGTCACGGAGAAGACCACGGAAGCCTCGACGTCCACGTCCACGTTCTGCTTCGACTGGGCGCGCACCGCGATGTTCACGGTGTTCGCGCCGATGTGGAAGCGCTGGACCCGGTGCAGCACCGGCACCGACCAGGCGCCGCCGCCGATGACCACCCGGTAGGGGTTGTCGGGCTTGCGGGCGATCATGCCACCGGTGATCAGCAGGGCCTCGGTGGGCTTGGGGACGTCGTAGAGCATACTTCTCTCTTTCGTGAGGAATGTGTGGAGAATCGTGGAGAATTATTGAGACGGCCATGAGCCTATCTGGCCCGGGCACCCCGTGCCAGGGTTCGGACGCTCAGGCCTGGCCGGCGAGGCGGCGCAGCGCCGCACGGGTCGCGGTGTCCTCCCCGGCGGTCCACACCACGATCTGCTGCTCCGGGTCGTCGGCCTTGACCAGGGTGTCCCAGTCGAGTTCGAGTTCGCCGACCTCCGGGTGCACCAGGGTCTTGGTGCCGGTGGTCAGGCTGGCCACGGTGCGGGCGGCCCACCAGGAGGCGAACTGGGCGTCGCCCACGGAGAGTTCGCCGACCAGGGCGGTCAGCCGGGCGTCGTCCGGGTACCTCGCCGCCTCCATGCGCAGCTGCGCCACCGCGGTGCGTGCCACGGTCTCCCAGTCCTTGTACAACGCCCGCATCCTGGGATCCGTGAACAGTAGTCGTACGTAGTTACGCCGGGCTGCGGGGACCTCGCCGAAGTCGAGCATCATCGCCGCGGCCAAGGGGTTCCACGCCAGGATGTCCATGCGTCGGCCCATGACGATCGCCGGGGTGGTGCTCAGGTCGTCGAGCACCCGGCGTAGCTGCGGCAGTACGGTCTGCCCCACCCGGCGCGGGGTGCGGACCAGGTCCTTGCCGGGGAGGCTGACCAGGTAGGAGCGCTGGTCCTCGTCGAGCTGCAGCACATCGGCCAGGACGGTGAGTACGGGTGCGGACACGCGGATGCGGCCCTGCTCGACGCGGGTGTAGTAGTCGGTGCTGATGTTGGACAGGGAGGCGACCTCCTCGCGGCGCAGCCCGGGCACCCGGCGCGGGCCCGGGGTCTGTGTGACACCGGCCTGCCGTGGAGTCAGTTCGCTGCGCCGGGTGCGCAGGAAGGTGCCGAGTTCGCTCATCCGGGTGTCGCCGCTCATCGCACCAGTATGTCAGCGGGGGAGGGATTTGTCCCAGGATGTTTTCCTCCGCTGCGGGGCCTGCTGCGGGGGAGAAGTATGGGGCGGTAGCCCAGAGAAGCGAAGGAGATGGCATATGCGTGCACTTGTCGCCGGACGTGGTCCGGTATGGGTCCTCGACGAGGTCGAGACCCCGACGCCCGCGGCCGGGGAGGTCCTGGTCCGAAACTACGCGTCCGCGACGAACAACGCGGACCTGCCGATGCTCGAGGCGGCGGACAGCGAGTTCACCGCCGGCTTCGAGTACGCCGGTGAGATCGTCGCCGTCGGGGAGGACGCCGGGACGTGGCAGGTCGGCGATGCGGTGATGGGTTCGGTGCCGGCGTCCTTCGCCGAGTACGTCGTCGCCGACCACCGGTTCGTCCTGCCGCGGTCCGAGGGGCTGGCCCCCGAGGTCGCCTGCGCCTTGCCGACGGGCCTGCTCACCGAGCACGGCGCGCTCACGGTGGCGCAGTTCCGGGCCGGACGCAGCGTCCTGGTCACCGGTGCCACCAGCGGTATCGGCATGATCGGCGTGCAGACGGCGAAGGCGCTCGGGGCGTCCTGCGTGATCGCGACGACGCGCTCGGCGGCCGCGCGGGAGCGGCTCACCGCGCTGGGCGCGGACGTGGTCGTCGTCACCGGTGAGGAGGACCTCGCCGAGGTGGTGCTCGCCGCGACCGACGGGCGCGGGGTGGACGTGGTGCTCGACCACGTCGCCGGGCAGACCTTCGCCGACTGCCTGCCCGCGACCGCGGTGGACGGGCACGTGGTGAACATCGGCCGGCTCGCCGGGGCGGCGTCCACCATCGACCTGGACTCGCTGTCCTACCGGCACCTCACGGTGCACGGCGTGTCCTTCGGTTTCACCCGCGACGCCGAGATGGCGCGCACCATCGCCGGGCTGCTGCCGGAGGTGGTCCCCGCCGTCGCGCGCGGGGAGATCCGTCCGGTGATCGACTCCACGCTCGCGGCGTCCGACGTGGATAGTCTCGTAACACGCCTGCGCAGCGGCGACGCCGACGGAAAAATCGTCCTGACCTTTTAGAGGAGCACAATTATGAGTGACTACACACCGACCTTCCCGATCGGGGAGCCCAACACGGCCTTCGCCGAGTACTTCGTGGGGCAGAGTTTCCTGACCATGCTCACCACCGAGGGCGTGACCATCGGCAACGTGACCTTCGAGCCGGGCTGCCGCAACAACTGGCACATCCACCACGCCTCGTCCGGCGGCGGGCAGATCCTGCTGTGCACCGACGGGAGCGGCTGGTACCAGGCCGAGGGCGAGGCCCCGGTGAGCATGACGCCCGGCACGGTGGTGAGCATCCCCGCCGGCCGGAAGCACTGGCACGGCGCGAAGGCGGACTCCTGGTTCACCCACCTCGCCGTCGAGGTGCCCGGCGAGGACACCTCCAACGAGTGGCTGGAACCGGTCACCGACGAGCACTACGAGAACCTGAGCTAGAAGGAGCCGACCGTGAGCTACACCGAGACACTGACCCTGAACAACGACGTCACCATCCCCGCGCTGGGGCTGGGCACCTGGTTCATCGACGACGACAAGGCCGCCCAGGCCGTGCGCGACGCCGTGGACGCCGGTTACCGCAACATCGACACCGCCCAGGCCTACGGCAATGAACGCGGCGTGGGGGAGGGCGTGCGCACCAGCGACGTGGCGCGCGGGGACCTGTTCGTCTCCACGAAACTCGCCGCGGAGGTCAAGGACTACGACGAGGCCGTCGCCGCGATCGACGGCTCGCTGGAGACCATGGGCCTGGACTACGTCGACCTGATGCTGATCCACTCCCCGCAGCCGTGGGACGACTTCCGCGGCGGCGACTACGCCGAGGGCAACCGTCAGGCGTGGCGTGCCCTGGAAGATGCGTACAAGGCCGGCAAGCTGCGGGCGATCGGGGTGTCGAACTTCCGGGAGGCCGACCTCGACAACATCCTCGGCGCCTGCACCGTGACCCCGCAGGTCAACCAGCTGCTGGTGCACGCCGGCAACACCCCGGCCGGGCTGCTGGACTACTGCGCGTCCAAGGACATCGTGGTCGAGGCGTACTCGCCGATCGCCCACGGGGAGATCCTGGACAACGACAACGTGGGCCGGATCGCCGCGCGCTACGGGGTGAGCGTGCCGCAGCTGTGCATCCGCTACACCCTGCAGCTGGGCACGGTCTCCCTGCCGAAGACGGCGAACCCGGAGCACATGCGCTCCAACGCCGAGCTCGACTTCGAGATCAGCGAGGCCGACATGGACACCCTGCGCGGCCTCGACGAGCGCGACTACGGCGAGTCCAGCGCCTTCCCCGTCTACGCCGGCAAGTAGCGCTTTCGCGCGAGCGGCAGGACGGCGACAGCGGCGGCGAGCACGGCGACGACGAGCATGAGCGTCCCGCCCCGGTAGGCGTCCACGACGCGTCCGAGGACGGTGTCCGCGCCGGCCGCCGCGGCGGTGAGCACCGCCACCCCGAGCGTGGAGCCGAGCTGGTGGGCGGCGTTGACCAGGCCGGACGCCGCCCCCGCGTCCTGCGGCAGTGCGCCGGCGACCCCCGCGGAGGTCAGCGGGCCGAAGGTGAGGCCCTGGCCCGCGCCGAGCAGCACCATCGGGCCGACGACGCCGGCCAGGTAGCTGGTCGAGGCGTCCAGTCCCGTCATCCACGCCATGCCTGCGGTGACCGTGAGCAGCCCGACGAGCAGCAGGGGAGCGCCGCCGAACCGGCTGGTCAGCCGGGGGACCGCCAGGGAGACGGCGAACTGCACCGCCGTCATCGGCAGGAACCCCAGCCCCGCCTGCAAGGGCGACCACCCGTAGACGCCCTGGAAGAGCTGCGTGGTGAAGAAGAAGTAGGCGATCATCGTGCCGGCGAACAACAGCCGCGCCACCGCCGCCCCGGAGCGCTGCCGGCTGGCGAACAGCCGCAGGGGCAGGACCGGCTGCGGTGCGACCCGCTCGGCGACGACGAAGAGCACGAGCACGACCAGCCCGCCGAGCAGCGGGCCGAGTGCGCGCGGCTGCGTCCACCCGTCTTCGCCGGCGTTGATGATGCCGTAGACCACCGCACCCATGCCCACCGTGGACGTCAGCGCGCCGGTGAGGTCGAAACGCGCCCGGACCGTCCGGAAGCAGGGCAGGTAGCGTGCGGCGAGCACGCTCATCACCACCGCGATGGGCACGTTGACCAGGAAACCAGCCCGCCAGGACACCGCGGAGGCCAACGCCCCGCCGACGACGAGACCCAGGCTCGCGCCCAGCCCGGCGGTGGTGCCGTAGGCCGCGGTGGCCCGCGTGCGCTGCGGGCCGGCGGGGAAGAGCGCGGTGATCAACGACAGGGAGGACGGTGCGACGACCGCCGCGCCGGCGCCCTGCACCGCCCGGGCGGCGATCAACCACGTGGCGTCCTGCGCCGCGCCGACCAGCAGGGAGGCGACGCCGAACACGGCCAGCCCGGCGATGAACACCCGCCGACGTCCCAGGACGTCGCCGAGGCGTGCGCCGAGCAGGATCAGCCCGCCGAAGACCAGTGTGTAGGCGTTCTGCGTCCACGCCGCCGCGGCGTCCGACAGGCCGAAGGACGCCTGGATCTGCGGCAGGCCGGTGAAGATGATCGAGTTGTCGAGCAGGATCATGAAGTAGCTCGCCAGCACCAGCACCATGATCATGGTGGTGTGGCGGGGCGGGGAGGTTGTGCCGGTGGTACTGGTTGTCATGGCATCCATTGCACCGCGCGCGGACACCCGCGGGAAGTGACGACTGATCCGTGTATTCGCCGTACACCCCACGGGCGCGCAGCGACGGTTAGCGTGAAGGGCATGGATCAGCGAAACGAGGTCGGCGACTTCCTGCGCAGCAGGCGTGACAAGGTGACCCCCGAGCAGGTCGGGATCATCGGCGGTGGACGCCGCCGCGTGCCCGGGCTGCGCCGCGAGGAGGTCGCCATGCTCGGCGGCATCAGCGTGGACTACTACGCGAAGATGGAACGCGGGGACCTGCGCGGGGTGTCCCCGGAGATCCTCGACAGCGTGGCGCGCGCCCTCCGCCTCGACGACGCCGAGAACGACCACCTCCACGACCTCGCCCGCGCCGCCGACCCCTACCCGGCGCGGCGGCAGGGCAAGCGGGGCCGGCAGGTACGCACGGTGACCCCGGGTCTGCAACGTTTCGTCGACGCCGTCACCGGCGCCCCGGTCTGGGTGCGCGACCGGCGCATGGACCTGGTCACCGCCAACGCCCTGGGCCGGGCGCTGTACGCGCCGGTACTACAGGACGCCGACGGGCGCGGCAACACCGCACGGTTCATGTTCCTCAGCCCGGCGGCGCGCACCTTCTTCCCCGAGTGGGACGCCGGGGCGGACGCCATCGTCGCCACGATGCACACCTACGCCGGCCAGAACCCCCACGACAAGGGACTGACCGACCTGATCGGTGAACTGGTGACCCGCAGCGACGCCTTCCGGCAGCGCTGGGCCGCCCACGACGTGCGCCACCACCGCGCCGGGGTGAAACGCATCAACCACCCCGACGTCGGCGACCTGGAACTGACCTACGAGGCGATGGACCTGCCCGCCAACCCGGACTGGTTCATGTTCGGCTACACCGCCGAACCCGGCAGCCCCACCGAGGAACGTCTGAAGCTGCTGGGAAGCCTCGCCGCCACCGTGGACGTTCCCGGAACACCTCCGCTTCGCAGCGGCGAGCGGCGCTGAGCCGCACGCCGCTATCCTCGGTCGGCATGGCACTGCAACGCATGGACCACGTGACCGTCGTCGTCGGGGACCTCGACGGTGCGGTCGACTTCTTCGTGGAACTGGGGATGCACGTCGACGGCAGTACACAGGTCCAGGGCCGCTGGGTCGACCGGATCTGCGGGATCGAGGGGGTCGTCGCCGACATCACGATGCTGCACACCCCCGACGGGCACGGACGCATCGAGCTGACCAGGTACCTGGCCCCGGAACTGGCCCCGGAATCCGACGCCGCGCCGGGTGCGCCCGAGCCGGTGCAGCGCCCGGGGCTGCGGCAACTCATGTTCGCCGTCGACGACCTGGACGACACCGTCCGGCGGCTTCGCGCTCGTGGGGCGACGTTGATGGGGGAGATCGTGCGCTACGGGGACGCCTATTCGCTGTGTTACCTCCGTGGGCCGGAGGGCGTCATCGTGGCGTTGGCGGAGGAGCTGGGCGGAGAATTCGACGCTGTCGAGGCTGCAGGGTAGCGGGCGGGGAGCGTAACCTGGGGCCTGTAACGGATCCCGACATTTCCGACAGGTACATGGAGGTCACGATGAGCGACGAGAAGAAGCGCGACGACGAGGACCTGGCCAAGAAGAAGATCGCGGACGACGAGTCCGAGCGTCCCGGTTCCGGCAAGGAGAGCCACGAGGCCGCCGAGAACAGGGTCGACCAGTGGGAGGAGGAGTCCTTCCCCGGAAGTGACCCGCCCGCACACTACTGACGCGGCCGCGGGCAGTGACAGCCCGTAGCCGGAAAGAGTCCCGGTCACCGTCCCCATGGGGATGGTGACCGGGACTCTTTCTCTGCCGAGGGTGACTCAGGCGTCGGTCTGATCAGTCTGGTCGGTCTGATCTGCCTGGGTGCCAGTGTCGGTATCGGTGTCGTCGGGACGTCCGCCGCCCATGCCACCACCCATACCGCCGCCCATACCGGTACTGGGCTCGGGGGCCTCCTCGCTGACGGACTCCAGGGTCGAGCGGATCGACTCGGAGAGCGTCTCGGCACCGGTGTCGCCGGCGGCGACCGCCCGCTCCGTGAGCTCGTCGAGGGTGTCGAGCGCGTACCCGCTGGCGATCAGCTGGTCGTACAGGTCGGAGTAGGCGCTGTCGTACATCGCACGGAACTCCTCGTTGTCGAGGAAACGCTCCTTGAGGATGCTGCTGCCACTTCCGCCGCCGGGACCACCGCCGCCTTCGCCGTCCTCGTCACCGCCGCCGGGGCCGCCCATGCCGCCTTCGGGCATCTCGCCCATGTCGCCCATGTCGCCCATCTCGGTGCCGTCGGGCATCTGCGGCATCTCACCGTCCTGCGGCATGCCCTGCATGCCGCCCTCGGGCATCTCGCCCATCTCGCCCATTGCAGCACCGTCGGGCATCTGCGGCATCTCGCCGGACGCAGCGGCGTCATCTGCGGTGCCGTCGGCGGCATCGCCCGTCGCGTCGTCCTGCGTGGTGTCGTCCTGGGTGGTGTCGGCACCCATGCCGCCACCTATGCCGCCGCCACCGCCCATGCCGCCGGACAGCGACATGTTCAGGTCCCAGGACAGGATCGTGAACTGCTCCTCGTCGGCGTCGTACCAGAGGTAGTAGTTGTTGCCCGGGCCGTCCATCGCGTCGTTGTTCGACAGGATCTCCTGCATCGCCAGGTACTCCGCGTAGGACTCCGCGTCGATGTAGTCGTCGAGCTGCTCGGCGAACTCCTCGTCGGTGGACTCGTTGAGGAACTTCAACAGGTTCATCACCGGCTGCAGGTCGTACCCGCCCTCGCTGTTGATCTGCTTGAAGGAGTCCTCGTACTCCGTCGGGTCCTCGCCCAGGTAGTCCAGGGAACCGTCGGCACGCGCCTTGTAGAGTACACCGTTGCCCAACTCGTCCGCCCACGGGGCGTCCGGGGTGTCGAGCACGATGCGCGCCACCGAGTCGCCGCCGTTGACCGACACCGAGGTGAAGCTGTAGTCCTGCGTCGTCTGGCCGGCCTCGGCGGTCATCTCCAGGGCGAGCGCCTCGTTCAACGCCACGTCTGAACCGCTGGTGGCAGGACGCAACGCGATCTCGGTCATGCCCTCGTAGGCGCGACCCTCCTCGTACTCGTCGAAGCTGATCAGCCACGGGAGGTCCTCGGGGGAGTCCTCGGAGAGCTGGATCATGCCTCCACCTCCGCCGCCCATGCCGCCCTGCTCGGCGTCGTCTGCCTCGGTGTCAGCGGTGGTGTCGTCGGCAGTGTCATCGGCGGTGTCATCGGCAGCGGCGCCGTCCTCGTTCTCGCCGGGACCGCCGCCCATCTCGCCGCCCATGCCGCCGCCCATGCCGCCGCTGAGCGACGACAGCGTGGAGTTGCCCTTGAGCCGTAGCCCGACGTTCTCGATCAGCGTCCCGTCGATGGTGATGTCGGCACGGATGTACTCCTTCTCACCCTCGTTCTGGAACGTGGAGATCATCTCGTCGTACTCGGTCTGGTTGAAGGTGATGTCGATGGTGTGGTCGCCGCCGTCGTCGAAGAGGTCGGTGTCGCCCTCGATGTTCTGCGTGATTACCGTCTCGGACACCAGGTCCGAGGTGATGTACGGGCGCACCATGCTGGCACCGAAGACCAGGGCCACGACCACGCACACCGCGATGGCGGTGACGAGCAGTTTCCAGTGGTGGCGCAGCCGCACCGGCACCCGGTGCCGTAGCGGCGTGCGCTTGGCGTTGGTGGAGTCCGTCATGTCACATGTCCGTCTGGTCGTACCCGGTCAGGACGGTGGCCTTCTGGCCGGCGTTGACGACCCGGAGCTCGTTGATGAGGTCCGCGGCCTTGACGTCCTTCTTCAGCTTCGCGGTGTAGCTGTACTCCACCAGCGACCCGCCGCGCACGCTCTCGGTGCTGATCAGCTCGTACTCGGTGGTGTTGCGGATCAGGATGTCGTCGATGACCGGGCTGTAGTCGTCACCGTCGGCGGGGACCTGCAGCTTCACGACCTGACGCTGGACGTCCAGGGCGAACCAGTTGAACCGGTGCATCACCAGGATCACCGCGCAGATCACGACGGTGGCCAGGATCGCGAGCGTGTAGAAGCGGGTACCGCAGGCCATGCCGATGCCCATCACCAGGAAGATGAAGCCCACGTCACGGGTCTCCTTGATGGCGTTACGGAAGCGGACCACGGACAGGGCACCCACCAGGGCGAACGCCCGGGCCACGTTGGAGCCGACGACGAGCATGATCAGGGAGATCAGCATGCCCAGGATGATCAGGGTCTGCACGTAGCCCTGGCTGTAGCTGATGTTCTTGTGGGTGTTGCGGTAGACCCAGGCGACCACGAGGCTGCAGACGAAGGCCAGGGTCAGGGAGAGCAGGACGTCAGCGACGCTGAACGTTCCGGAGAGGTCGGTGAGACCGAAATCGAGGTTCATGGGGAAGTCTTTCTGCTGGTGACGAAAAGTTGGTTGGGGGAAGGGGGATCAGTGCACGTGACTGTGGCGGGGCACGTACTCCGCCGGTGCATTCTGCTCGGACGGACCCGAGGTGTCGGACGCCTCGGCCGCCTCGGCGCCCAGCGCCGCGGGGTCGACGTGGTCGTCGTCCGGGGCGTGGAACAACGAGCGCGGCGCCATGCCGTGGGCCTCGACGCTCTGGCAGTACTTCGAGATCCGCTGGACCTGCAGGTCGTGGCGGGCGGCCATGTCGGTCACCCAGTAGGGTGCGCGTTCGTTGACCTTGACCTCCATCACCGCCAGGTCCGGGCGGATGATGTAGCGGCTGTCGGTCTCGGCACACAGGTCGAAGTCGCGGTCGCGGCCACGTACCCGGTGGTCCAGGGTGACCCGCAGGCCGAGGTCGGCGTCCGTTCCCACGTACGGTTCCCGGCGGTAGCCGGTCATCGCCATGGGACGCAGGTCCAGGCGGATGACCAGGTCCAGGACCTCGTCGATGAAGCTCTGGTCGGCGCCGGGGTACTCCACGCGCTGGCGGCGGTCGCACAGGTCCAGGGCCAGGTTGTAGGGCAGCATCACCCGGCGTTTCTGGGTGACACGGTTGACCCGCTGCTTGATCTCCACGGAGACCATCGAGTCGGCGGTGAGCGGTTCGTCGGCCCCGCCGGTCTCGCCGTAGCGGCGGATCCGCAGCTTGCGGCGGAACTTCAGGCCCTCGATCTTCTCGTAGTAGAAGCGCAGGTTGTCGGTGTCGTAGTAGACGCTCCACACCCCGTAGCCGCGTTCGCCGGCGTGCGGGTCGCGTTCCATCCGGTCGGTGAGCTCCTGCCGGATCGCCGGGATCTGCTCGGCGGGCACGAGGTACTTCAGCTCGTAGCGGTTGAAGGAGTGCAGTTTGCCCGGGGCGCGCAGTTCGTGGCTGAGTTTGTTCGGCTTCGTCATGGTTGTTCCTTTCCTCAGGTGTCGTGCTCAGGTGTCACTGAGCGGGAGTTCGGTGACGAGGGTGAAGATGTCGTTGTCCTTTCTGAGCGTGACGGTGCCGCCGGCGGCGGTGACCCGCTCGCGGAGCCCGGTCAGGCCCAACTGGCCGCTGGGCGCGTTCGGCTGGTTCGGGTCGGCCCGCGACGTCGGGTTGGTGACGGTGACCAGCACCGAGTCGTCCAGCACGGAGACGCTCGCGTTGGCGGCGCGTCCGGAACCGTGCTTGTGGGCGTTGGTCAGGCCCTCCTGCACCACCCGGTAGGTCACCTGGCCGACGGTGGTGCCGACGCGGTCCGGGTCGCCGTCGGCGCGCAGGGTGACCTTCATGCCGGTGGCGGTCATGGAGTCGACCAGGGCGTCGAGGTCGCGCAGGCCGGGCTGCGGGTGCCGCGTCGCGGCGTCCTCCCGCAGGTAGTTCAGCAGGACGCCGATGTCGCCGAGCACCTCCCGGGAGGCCGCGCGGATGGTGCCGAGGGATTCGCGGGCCTTGTCGGGGCGGGTGTCCAGGGAGCTGGACGCCACGCCGGCGTTGAGGCTGATCACGGAGATCTGGTGGGCGACGGTGTCGTGCAGGTCCTGGGCGATGCGCAGGCGTTCCTCCGCCACGCGGCGGCGGGCCTCGGCCTCACGGGTCTGTTCGGCGCGTTCGGCGCGTTCGGTGGCCGCCCGGGTGAACTCGCGGCGCGAACGTGCGCTGTCGCCGAGTGCGCCGGCGATGGCGATGCCCGCGGCGATCTGGAAGACCTGCGGGTCCAGCGCCATCTGCTCGGTGGTGAACAGGCTGATCACGGCGACGAGGACGGCACCGACACCGCACAGGGTGAAGGACACCGGACGTCGGGTCTGGTTGGCGACACTGTAGGCGGCGATGATCGCGGCGATGCCCGGGCCGAGGGTCTGGATGTCGGCGAGCAGGGTGCTGAGGTAGATGCACAGTGCGGCGAGGAACACCGACACCGGCACGCTGCGGCGCAGCGGGATCTGCAGTGCGGCGATGAGGGAGAGGATCACGGGGGCGAGCGTGGGGAGCAGCTCGGGGAAGGCCGCCCCACCGGGGCCCGCCATCGGCGGACGCGGGCTGGGGAACGCGGAGGGGATCATGACGAGGATCATGAGTGCCACGTCCCCGGCCCACCGCGGGATGCGGTGCTCCGGATGAGGTCGACTGGTCATGTGACCATTCTTTCCCCGGCGGGGCCGGGGCGAATCCCGCAGACGTGGGATTCTGGCGTACCACGTTCGTGGTACGACGGCAGATACCCGCTAGATCTCGATGTCGAAGTCGTCGGCGTCGCCGAAGGTGCGTCCTTGCTCCTGGTAGGACGCCGCGGCGCGCAGGCGCGCGAGGTCGGCCTGCGTGCCGGACTTGCCGCGTCGCCAGTAGCCGAAGACCTGGACCTGGGCCTTCGACATTTCCAGGACCTTGAGGCAGTGGTGGCGCACGCCGCGGATGTCCTCACGCTCGCCGGCGGCCCAGAAGACCGTCGTGTCGTCCGAGGGGAGCTCGCCGACGAGGTCGGCCAGGGGAGTGCCCGCGGTGCCGTCGGCGAGGTGGACGTCCGCGCCGGGGAAGTCGGCGGCGTAGGCCGTCGGGTCGCCGTCCGGCACGGCCAGGGTCACGGTGTCCACGGCCACCGCGCGGGCGATCGCGCTGGCGGCGGGGTACGCCGAACCGTCCGCCAGCAGGTGGATGCGCTGCTCGGGGGAGGTGCGCGTCGGCGCGGGGTGCGGACGCGGCCCGCGAAGGGCACGAGGTCGCCGGGGGTCAGCCCGCGCAGCCAGCACATCATCGGCGAGTCCTCGCCGTGCACCACCACGTCCACGTCCAGGGTCGCGGTGTCGCGGTCGAAGGCGGCGACGGTGTACACCCGCCGGCACGTGTCGGGCTGGCCGGTCATCTCGCCGATCGCGTCACCGGGGTCCGGGATCGCCAGACGCACCGCCAGGTTGGTGGGCTCCCAGGCGGCGTGGTCGGTGATGCCGGCGACGTGGCCGGTGACCCGCACCAGCCACGGGTGGCGCGGGGTCACCGAGGTGACCTCCATGGCCAGTTCGCTCAGGCCCCGGGTGTGCTCCTCGCTGCTGAGGACCGAGGTCACGACCTCTTCGTCGGTGCTGGTTGTGGTGCTGGTTGTGGTGCTGTTGTTCATGCGGCTCCTTTCCGGGGGTGTCACAGGTTGCTGAAGTAGGTGTCGAGTTCGTCGAGCAGCCACGGGATGGCCAGCGCCGTCGGCGCGCCGAGGGCGGTGGCGGCGGCGGACTGCAGCTCGGCGGCCGTGCCGGCCTCCACGGACGGCAGTGACGACCAGCCGGAGAGCCCGTCGGGCAGGTCGTCCGGCGTCGTGCCGCGCACCCACACGGCCAGCAGGTCCATGTCGAGCAGGCTGATGTTCTCGGCCGACACCTCGATGCCGCGGGCGTTCGCCTCGCCCTCGATCTCGTCGGCGGTGAGGTCCATGCCCAGGTCGGTGAAGAACTTGTTGGCCGCGTCGTCCTCCGAGGACAGCACGCTGAACGAGCCGTCGGTGTAGGCGGCGTAGGCGAAGCTCGCCCCGTCGACCGCCGGGTACTCCTCGGTGACCTGTGCCATGCGCTCGTCGACGTCGGCGACGACCTCCTCGGCGCGGTCCTGTTCGTCGAGGACGCGTCCGGCGGCGGTGGTGACCTCACGCCAGTCGTCGACCTTGCCGGTGCCGACGGTGGCCACCGTGGGCGCGATCTCCGACAGGGCGTCGTAGGTCGCCTGTTCGGGCACGTAGCCGGCGAGGATCACGTCCGGGTCCGTCGCGGCGATCTCCTCCAGGCCGAAGGACTCGATGGCGTTGCCGCCGCCCCCGGTGTTTGTGATCGTCTCGGCTGCGGCCCCGGAGGCTTCGGTGTTCCACGGCACGGTGTCGTCGGTGAAGACGGAACTGATGACCTGCGTGGACACCGGGTGGCCCAGTGCGGCGAAGGAGTCCGACCACGCCTGGCTGAAGCTGATGGCGCGCTCCGGGTTCACCGGCACCTCGGTGCTGCCGTAGGCGTGCTCCACGGTCTCGGTGCTGTTGCTGTTCTCGGCGCTTGCCTCGGTGCTGGTGCTGCTCTCGTCGTCCGAGGACGACGAGCACGCCGCCAACCCGACCACGCACGCGCACGCCACGAGCACCGACATACCCCGTGTTCCTGCTGTTCCCACTTCTTGTCCTCCTTGTAGCTAAGCCTGACCTTGTTTACGGGGGACGAGTGTACGGTCGGACGCATGGCCCGGATTGACCGTATGACGCAACCTGTTGAACTCAGGTTCCCCGTGTTCTTCTGGACGCTCACCGGCTCCGCGCACGTGGTCGTCGGCAGGGGGACGAGCGCCAGCCTGCGGCTCGGCGAGGGGCGCGGCGTGTGGGTCAACGCAGGTCAGCGCCTGCGCGTCGACCGTGGACCGGACGCCGTGGTGCTCGGCATGCGCTGCCGTGGCGACGACGCCCTGCCCTTCACCGTGGACGGCGGGGCGACCACCGGGGCGGTGGACGCCGCCTGGCACGACCGGCTCGTCGACCCGTTCGCCTCGAGCCTGGGCTACCTGCAGGAGGAGCAGCGTGGCCCCGCCCCGGCGGCGATGCCCACCTCCACCGGCGCGCGCGAGGCAGCTCGCATCCTGCTCGACGACCTGAGCACGCCCGTCGACGTCGCCGACCTGGCCTCCGCCGTGCACCTGTCGGCGGCCACGCTGCACCGCCGCTTCCGGGAGGAGACCGCGTTGAGCGTGGGGCAGTGGCGGGCGCGGGCCCGGGTCGCCGCCGCCGAGGCGTACCTGCGCGAACCCGGGGCCACCCTGGCGAGCGCCGCGCACCGGGTGGGCCTGTCCTCCGCCTCGGCCCTGTCGCGGCTGATGCGCACGACATCCGTCCCGGTCCGGGCCCCGGTGCAGGCCGGTGCGGCACGCTCGACGTGGCCGCGCACCAACCGGATGCACGTGCTGGTCTGGGTGTACCGCGGCAGTGCACGGGTCTCCGCCGGTGAGCGCACCGTGGACCTCGGCGAGGGGGAGCTGACCTGGCTACCGGCCGGGATCCCGAACGTCGTGCGCATGGACGCCGGCAGCCTCGTGCTGCCGGTCGGCGCACGCGTCGGCAGGACGCCGCGGGCCGGTGGGCCGGTCCGCGTCCACCCGCAGGACGCCGCCGCGTTGCTCGCGGCGTCCGCACGCGAGTACGACCCGATCGAACCCACCACCACGGCGCTGGTGGACGGGCTGTTCTACGGTTACCTCGCCCACGGTTCCGAGGACGACCGGCAGGGCTCGCGGCTGATGACGCGGCTGCTCGAAGAGTTCCACCGCCAGCCGTCGTCGGACCGGTCGGTGGGGCAGTGGGCGGAGCACCTGGGCTGCACCCGGGACGAGCTGGACGAGGCGCTGGACGGGGGGTTCCGCCGGTGGCGGACCTCGGCGAGGATGGGCATCGCCCGCCAACTGCTCTTCGCCGGGGTGGACGTGCGCAGCATCGCGAAGCACCTCGGCTACTCCGGCACCAGTTCCTTCAGCCACGTCTTCGCCCGCGAGCACGGCGTGCCGCCGAGCGGCTACCGGGGCTACGTATGATCGCCGCCGGTTCCATTAGAGTTGTCGTATGGAACACACTGCGAAGCACGACATCAAGCCCCGTTCCCGTGACGTGACCGACGGCCTGGAGAAGACCGCCGCGCGAGGCATGCTCCGCGCGGTGGGTATGGGAGACGACGACTGGGACAAGCCGCAGATCGGCGTCGCCAGCTCCTGGAACGAGATCACCCCCTGCAACCTCACCCTCAAGAAGCTCGCCGGCTTCGCCAAGGAAGGCGTGCACGCCGCCGGCGGCTACCCCCTGGAGTTCGGCACGATCTCCGTGTCCGACGGCATCTCCATGGGGCACGAGGGCATGCACTACTCGCTGGTGTCACGCGAGGTCATCACCGACTCCGTGGAGACGGTCATGTCCGCCGAACGCCTCGACGGCTCCATCGTGATGGCCGGCTGCGACAAGTCCATCCCCGGCATGCTCATGGCGGCGGCCCGCCTGGACCTGTCCTCGGTGTTCCTCTACAACGGCTCGACGATGCCGGGGCAGGCACGCCTGAGCGACGGTACGGAGAAGGAGGTCACCCTCATCGACGCCTTCGAGGCCGTCGGCGCCTGCCGCGCTGGCAAGATGTCCGAGGAAGACGTGGGAATCATCGAACGCGCCGTGTGCCCCGGCGAGGGCGCCTGCGGCGGCATGTACACCGCCAACACCATGGCCTCGGCCGCCGAGGCCATGGGCATGAGCCTGCCGGGCTCCGCCGCCCCGCCGGCGATCCACCGCAACCGCACCGAGTACGCCCGGCAGTCCGGCAAGGCCGTGGTCGGGCTGCTGGAGAAGGGGATCACCACCCGCGACATCATCACCCGCGAGTCACTGCTCAACGCCGTGGCCGTGGTCATGGCACTCGGCGGCTCGACCAACGCCGTGCTGCACCTGATGGCCATCGCCCACGAGGCGGAGGTCGACCTGAAGCTGCAGGACTTCAATGACGTCGGCGACCGCGTGCCGCACTTCGGCGACCTCAAGCCGTTCGGACGCTACGTGATGAACGACGTCTTCAAGGTCGGCGGCATCCCCGTGGTCATGCGCGCCCTGCTGGACGCCGGACTCATCGACGGCAGCTGCCTGACGGTCACAGGCCGCACGGTGGCGGAGAACCTCGCCGAGATCAACCCGCCGGACCCCGACGGCAAGATCCTGCGCAGCCTGGACGAGCCGCTGCACGCCACCGGCGGGCTGAGCATCCTGCGCGGCTCCCTGGCCCCGGAGGGTGCGGTGGTCAAGACCGCCGGCTTCGACGCCGAGGTCTTCGAGGGCACCGCCCGGGTGTTCAACCAGGAGAAGCCGGCGATGGACGCCGTGCTCAACGGCGAGCTGAAGAAGGGCGACGTGGTGGTCATCCGCTACGAGGGGCCCAAGGGCGGCCCCGGCATGCGCGAGATGCTGGCGATCACCGGCGCGATCAAGGGTGCCGGCATCGGCAAGGACGTGCTGCTGATCACCGACGGGCGCTTCTCCGGCGGCTCGACGGGCCTGGTCATCGGGCACGTCGCCCCGGAGGCCGTGGACGGTGGGCCGATCGCCTTCGTCGAGGACGGTGACCCGATCCGGGTGGACATCCCCTCGCGCAGCATCGACCTGCTCGTCGACGAGGAGACCCTGGCCCAGCGTGCCGAGGGGTGGACCCCGCCGCCGAACCCGCGGCTGCACGGGGTGCTGGGCAAGTTCGCCAAGCTGGTGCAGTCCGCCTCGCTGGGAGCGGTGACGAACGTGTGAGACCGGGTTCGATAGTGTACTTACCATGTCGAACGAAATGTCCCGCGTGGCGCGCGCCGTCATCTCCACCGTCGACGGGACACCCCCGGCGCCGCGTCAGCGCCGCCGGGCGCCCTACGACGTCGCCAAGAGTATGCTGCTGGGGCTGTTCTGGGCACAGAACATCCGGGTGCGCATCGAGGGGGCGGCCAATATCCCGCTGACCGGCGGGGTGGTCCTGACACCCAACCACCGGGCCTACTACGAGATGCTCCCGGTACACGGTCCGATGGTGGTGCGCGGGGACCGCAAGCCGCACGCCCTGCTGAAGAAGGAGGCCTTCGCCAACCGGTGGATCACGAAGCTCTTGGTCGAACTCGGCGGCATCCAGGTGGACCGCACGCCCGGCAAGGGCGGGCAGTCGCTGACGGAGGCGGCGGACGCCCTGGCCCGGGGTGAGGTCGTGGCGGTCTTCCCGCAGGGAACCATCCGTCACGAGGAGGAGATCGGCGAGCTGAAGACCGGCGCGGTACGGATGGCCGCGCAGTCCGGTGCCGTGATCGTGCCGGTGGGCTGCTCGGGAACACAGAAACTCTGGACCAGGGGGCAGCGGCCCCGGCTCGGCGGACGCCGGGTGACGGTGCACGTGGTCGTCGGTGAACCCTTCACCGCCAGCGGGGACGTGGGGGAGGACAACCGGGAGCTGCAGGAGCGGATGCAGCAGGTCAAGGACAGAGCAGACAGGGCGGACCAGGCGGACAGGAGCTATTCCGGCAGGTAGTCGTTCGTGGTGGCCGCCGCACCCTCCACCAGTGTGTCCAGCAGGCCGTTGTCGCGCAACCAGTCGGCGTAGTCCGCCCAGGTCTGCGGGTCCTGCACACCGAAGGTGGTGTCGCCGTCACTGTTGCCCTCGCGCAGGATGTCCACGGTGGCGTCGACCATCTTGGCCAGCAGGTCCGGGTCGTATGCCCCCTGGGTCACCGGGGTCATGGCGTCGACCGCCAGGTCGGGGTCCTGCAGGGCGGCGTCGTGTCCGGCGGCGGTGCCGGCGAGGAACCGCCGGACGCGGTCGGCGTAGTCGGCGTCCTGCGCCAGGCGCGTGGGGTTGGCGATGATCACCAGCTCCGCGGAGGAGGGGATGCCCATCTCCGTGGCGCTGAGCGTGGTGATGTCGGTGCGTTCGGCCAGTTCCACACCCTCGATGTTGGGGTAGGCGCCGAAGATGGCGTCGACCTGGTCGCTGAGCAGCGCCTGGTTCAGGTTCTGCTGCACGTTCGGGGTGGTGATCGTGGAGCCGTCGAAGCCGGCCTTCTCGGCGATGAAGTCCAGCGAGGCGGTCTGCGAGGGCGAGCCGGAGGTCGCCACCGTCTTGCCCTCCAGGTCCGCCGGGGTGGTGATGCCGGAGGACTTCTTGGTGATCAGCGAGTTCAACGGGGTGGGGATCAGGGCGCCGACGTTGATCACGTCCAGGCCCTCGGCGCGGGCGAGGATGGTCGAGGTCTCGTAGCTGACGGCCAGGTCGGAGCGTCCCAGAGAGACGTCCTTCGCCGCGTCGGCGGTGTTGCCGGGCAGCAGGAACTCCACGTCCAGGTCCCGGTCCTCGTAGGCGCCGGTGTGCTCGGCGGTGTAGAGGGCCAGGTGGTCGGGGTTGGGGTTCCAGTCCAGCAGCACACGGGTCTGGTCTGCGGAGTCGGAGGCGTCCCCGCCGGATGAGCAGGCGGCGAGCGAGAGCACCGTGGCGGCGGTGACGATCACGGCGGCGGGACGGGAGAGCAGCTTGGAGGGGGTCATCGTGAGCCTTTCGGTGCCCAGGGGCAGCAGAGTCGTTCCAGCAGGGTGGCGGTGAGCAGGAGGAGGGCGGACATGAGGGTGAGGACCACGACCAGGGCGAACACGTAGTCGGTCTGCAGCCGGGGGATGGCCTGCATCAGCAGGTAGCCGATGCCGTCGGAGGAGCCGGTGTACTCGGAGAACACCGCGGCGACCGGAGCGTAGGTCACCGCGACGCGCAGCCCGGCGAAGCCGGCGGGCAGGGCGGAGGGGAAGCGCAGCCGCCAGAACACCGAGACGCGGGTGCCGTGCATGCTGCGCATCGTGTCCACCAGCCGGTCGTCCACCCCGCGGATGCCGGCGAGCAGGTTCATGGCGACGGGGAAGAAGCACACCAGCGCCACCACGATCACCTTCGGCAGCATGCCGTAGCCCAGGGCGATGGTGAGGATCGGGCCGAGAACGATCGTGGGGATCGCCTGCGAGGCGATGAGCAGCGGGGTGAACGCCCGGCCGATGACCGGCAGGTACCCGGCGGCGACGGTGACCAGCAGGGCCACGGCCACCCCGGCACCGATACCGAGCAGGGTCTCCGACACCGTCAGCCACGTCGCGGAGGCCAGCCGGTCGGCCCAGTTGACCTGCAGGGCGGTGAACACCGCCCCCGGTGACGGCAGGACGTAGTCCTCCACCCGGTCACCGGCGGTGGCCCAGAGCCACGCCAGTGCCACGAGGACGACGGTGACCACCGGCGGCAGCACGGTGGTGGTGAATCTGCGGACCATCACGCACCCCCGGCGAGTTCGCGCAGCAGCGCCGAGCGGGCGGCGGCGAACCCCGGGTCGGCCAGGACGTCCTCCCGGGCGCGTCCGCGCCGGCGGTCGAACCAGCCCTCGCGGCTGCGTCCGGCAGGCTCCACGCCCCCGTCGGCCACGAGCACCACGCGGTGGGAGAGCAGCAGGGCCTCGTCCACGTCGTGGGTGACCATGACCATGGTGGTGTCGGTGGTGCTGAGCACCCCGTGCAGCCAGTCCTGGATCTCGGCGCGGGTGATCGCGTCCAGGGCCCCGAGCGGCTCATCGGCCAGCAGCACCGGCTTGTCCGCCAGCAGCGCGCGGGCCAGGGCGGCACGCTGGCGCATCCCGCCGCTGAGCTGGTCGGGACGGTGCCGGGCATGGTGCTCCAGCCCGCACCACGCCAGGGTCTCGGTGGCGCGTTCCCGGGCGGCACGGCGTCCCACGCCCCGGTTGCGCAGCGGGACGGCGACGTTGTCGCGCACGCTGAACCACGGCAGCAGGCTGTCGCCCTGCGGCATCAGCGCACAGTGGGCCAGCCGGGCGTCCGCACCGGAGCCGTCGCGCACGCGCACCGTGCCGCGGGCGGGTTCGAGCAGGCCGGCGACGAGATGCAGCAGGGTGGACTTCCCGCAGCCGGAGCGGCCGATGACGGCGACATGCTCCCCGGCAGGGACGGTGAGGTGCACGTCCGTGAGGACGGCGGGTGAATTCGGGTAGGCGACGTCGACATGGTCGAGCGCCACCGCCGGGACTTCCGGCATGGGACATTCCTCCGCTCATGTGATTGAGTTCAGGTTCAGCGGGTGTGATCTCAGCCCCTGCGTGCAGGGACACCCCGTGTCTGTTGATCTGTGTTCAGTTGGTGACAACATCATAGGCTATCGGTACAACGACCCCGGTGTCCGCCCGAACGACGAACGGAACGCGGTGATGAACGCACTGGGGGAGGAGTAGCCGCACGCGGCGGCGACCTGCGTCACCGGGGCCCCGTCGGCCAGCAGGAGAGTGGCGCGGTGCAGCCGCACCTGATGACGCCACGTGGTGAACCCCATCCCGCACTCCGCCCGGAACAACCGCGACAGGGTGCGTTCGCTCGCCCCCACCCGGCGTCCCAGCGCCGCCAGAGGGAGGGTGGCCGACAGGTCCTCCTCGACGACGCGCTGCACGTCGCGCAGGCGTGGGTCGTGCACCGTGGGCAGCATCGTCGGCGGGGCGTCCGTGGCGACCAGCTGGTCGGTGAGCACGCCGAGGAGGCGGTGCTGCGCGGCGGTGACCGGTGCACCGGCGTCGGCGCAGGCCACGGCGAGCTCCCGGAACAGCGGGGTCGCCGGGACCAGGAAGGGCAGAGGGGGTGTGCCGGGGAACTCCGGCACCCCGACCAGGTGCACCGTGGCGCTGCCGTGCACCGTCCAGCTGTGGACCGTGCCGGACGGGACGAACACGGCCCGCACCGACGGTGTGAACCACGTGCCCTCCGGGACGAGGACCTCCAGCACCCCGGAACTGGCGTACACGATCTGGTGGGTGTCGTGGGAGTGCGGGGTCACGTCGGAGCCCGGGCCGAGGCGACGGGTCTCGGTGGGCGCGGTGGCGACGTGGCGGATTCCTGACATTGGTCGTCAGTCTAGTGAAAGCGCGCCGGGTACGGGGTCTGCGACGGTGGACCCCATGCCCCCGCACGCCGCCAGTACCGCCGCCAGCCCCGCCGCCAGACGCAGCGTCCGCCTGCTGTCCTACTCCCACGCCACGGTCGACTTCTACCAGGGCGCGGTCGCCGCCCTCGTCCCCTTCCTCGTGCTGGAGCGCGGCTACGGCTACGCCGCGGCGGCCGGGGTGGTGCTGGCGTCCTCCCTGGCGTCGTCGGTGGTCCAGCCGCTGTTCGGCGTGCTCGGCGACCGCTGGCGCATGCGCTGGCTGATCCCGGCGAGCATCGCCGTCGCCGGGGCCGGCATCGCCGCGGTGGCGGTCTCGGAGGCGTTGTGGGTGACCGTGCTGGTCGCCGCGGTGTCCGGCGTCGGGGTGGCCGCCTACCACCCGGCCGTGGCGGGACGTGCCCGGCAGATCAGTGGCAACGACCACGTGGTGATGTCCTGGTTCTCCCTCGGCGGCAACCTCGGTTTCGCCGTGGCACCGGTGGTCGTCGCCGCCACGGTCGGTGTGCTGGGCCTTCGCGCCAGCCCGCTGCTCGCCGTGCCCGCGGTGACCGGGATCGTCGCGGCCGTGTGGGCCGGGCGCGTGCACGCCGCGCAGGACGCACCGGGCGGTGCGTCCGGTACGGCTGGTGCGTCCGCGCTGCCGGAGGACTGGGGGAGTTTCCTGCGCACCACCGTGGCGATCATGTGCCGCTCGGTGGTCTTCGTGGGCATCGGCTCGTTCATCGTGCTGTTCATGCACGAGTACCGGGGCGTGGGGGACGCTCTGGCCTCTGCCTCCCTGTTCGTGTTCTACCTCGGTGGCGCCGTCGGCACCGCGCTCGGCGGCCACCTCGCCCGGCGGTGGCCGCGCACCACGGTGCTGCGGGCGTCCTACCTGGTGGCCACGCCCGTGGTCGCGGGCATGCTGCTGATCCCGGGGCCCGTCGCGTGGATCTTCATCGCGCTGACCTCCGTGGTGCTCTACGTGCCGTTCTCCCTGCACGTCACACTCGGGCAGGACTACCTGCCGCGGCACCCCGGCACCGCCAGCGGTGTGACGCTCGGCCTGGCGGTCTCGGTCGGCGGGGTGGCGTCGCCGGTGATCGGGGCGGCCGCCGACACCGTGGGCCTGGAGGTTGCGCTGCTGCCGCTCATCGCCCTGCCGTTGCTCGCCGCCGCGGTGCTGACCGGGGTGCGCGACCCCTCACGAGAACACGGACTGGGCGAAGACCAGGAAGAGCATCAGGTGCGCCGCCCCGTGGATCGCCGTGACCCGGCGGCCGGTGAAGCTCGCCACTGACAACAGCAGCGTGACCGCCAGCAGCACCAGGTTGGTGGGGGACTCGAAGAGCACCACGTGCTGCCCGGTGGCCATGCCGATGACCAGCACCGCCGGGATCGTGAGCCCCACCGTGTACACCAGGGCGCCGTGGCACAGGTTGCTGACCCGCTGGATCTCCCCGGCGTAGGCGGCGCGCACCGCGGTGATCGTCTCCGGCAGGAAGACGACCATGGCGATGAGCACACCGGACAGGGCCACGGGTGCGCCGGCGCGGGCCAGGCCCTCGTCCAGCAGCGTGGCCATGTCGTGGGAGAGCAGCACGATGGGCAGGACGGTGAGCAGCAGGACGACCGAGCGGGCGATGATCTCCGGGCGGTGCCCGGCGCCGTCGGCGCGCGGCGCCGGGGCGTCCTGCGTGGTTTTCTGCGTGGTTGTTTCGGCGGTGACCTCCCGGAAGTCGGCGGCCTGCGCGCCGGTCTGGCGGTACAGGAAGTAGGCGTAGAGCACCACGGTGAGCAGTGCGATGGTCACCGCCTGGACGGAGGTGTAGGAGCCGTCCGACCCGATCAGGCCCGGCATCACGAAGGCCATCGTGGACAGCACCACGAGCAGGGCGAGGTAGGACGAGGTGCCCGTCCGGTTGGGAGTAAGGTCGCCGTGGCGTGTGCCGCCGACGAGCAGGGCCACGCCGACGACGAGGTTGAGGATGATCATCGACACCGCCATCACCGAGTCGCGGGCGATGGTGGTGTGTTCGCCGGGGCCGAGCATCACCGCGGAGATCAGGATGACCTCGATGACCACGATCGACAGGGTCAGCACGAGGGTGCCGTAGGGGTCGCCGAGGCGGTGGGCGAGGTGTTCGGCCTGGGCGACCACGCCGAAGGCGCAGACGACGATCACGCCGACGAGGCCGACGAGGACGGCGGTGAGTGCCGGGGTCGACAGGTCGCCGTCGAAGACGGGGCCGGCGAGGAGGGTGGCCAGGAAGGTCCCCCAGCCGAGGACGAGACGCGCGACGACGGAACTGGTGAGGGTCTCGCGCAGGGCGGATGCACTGGTCATGATCATGTACCCGGAAATTTCCGCGGGGCCGTCCCTGCTCATGCGGTGTGCCGACGGGTCGTCCCGCCGGAGTTCATGTTCGTGGCCATGGTAGCACCGGTGCGGCAGTGTGGGTGGGGGTGTCCGCCTCCGGTCAGAACGGCAGGAACACCAGCAGCCAGGCCAGCGCGGGGCCGATGAGGACGACCACCCCGGAGTACACGAGCATCTGGCGGAAGAAGCGGTCGCGGTGGGCGGAGTCCACGTTGGCCAGCACCATCGCACCGTTCGTGGAGAACGGGGAGACGTCCACCACGGTGGCGGCGATGGCGATGGCGGCGGCGGTGCCCGCGATCGGCAGGTCGCCGCTGACCAGGAACGGTGCGGCCATGGTGATGGCGATGCCGATCGTGGCGATCGACGACGCCAGCGCCGACACGATGCCCGAGAGGTAGCACAGCAGGAGCAGCCCGATCAGCGGGGCGCCGAGGGAGGACACCGCGTCGGAGATCACGTCGACCGTGCCGGCGGCCTCCAGCACCTCGATGTAGGTGATCATGCCGCCGACCAGCACGATCGTGGACCAGGAGACGTTCGCCAGGGCCGTGTGCGACGCCGCCGGCTTCAGGATCGCCAGGCATCCGCCGATGACCAGGGACACCACACCGATGTTCAGGCCGAAGATGCCGGCGCCGAGGACCAGCGCGGCCAGCCCGACCATGGTCACCACCTGGTACCAGCCGACGCGGGTGTGACGGCGCGTCGTCTGGTCCGTCCGGTCGGTCCCGCCTGTACCGCCCTCCTCGTCGGCCCTGACGAGGTCGAGGTCCGCGCGTGCCCGTGCGCCGAAGAGCTGGCGTCCGCCGAGGAAGAGGTACACGATGCACCCCATCAGCACGTTGAACCCCAGTGCCATGAGGAACAGCGTCCACTGGTGGTTGCCGAGGTCGTTGCTGCGCAGGAAGTCGTTGACGTAGATGCCGTAGATACTCAGCGGGGAGAGCAGCCCCGCCATGCCGCCGTGCACGACCATCATGCCCATCATCAGCTGGTTGATGCGGTAGCGGCGGGCGAAGGGGATGGCCAGCGGGGAGATCACGCCGATGGCGAAGATCGCGCCGATCGACATGAACGCGCCGGTCAGGGCGAAGAAGATCCAGGGCATCACCGCCCGGTTACCGCGCACGGCCTTCATCGCCCAGTAGAGGATGATGTCGATCGTCCCGTTCTGCTGGGCGAACCCGAAGAGGTACGTCAGCCCCATCAGCGCGATCATCAGGTCCACCGGGAACCCGGCGAAGACCTGGTCGAACACCCCGTCGGCGCCGCCGCCTTCGCCGTCGCCGAAACCGGGTACCGCCAGGCCGACGATGAATGCACCGACCAGTCCGAGGATGCCGAGGTTGACGTTGCGTAGCGTGCCGATGAGGAAGATCAGCACCAGGACGGTGATCGTCAGGACGTGCGGGCTCACGGGACTCCTTGGCGGGTGGCGACGGGTGGATAACCGGGGTCATGGTACTCCGCTTGGTGAAGCTAACGTTCTCGGGGCCGACGCTGGCGCGGGGGTGGGCTTCGGGTCATTCCGCCCCGCGGATACGTTTGCCCTGGTAACCTGCTTATTCATGACGTTGCCCTCCGCGGGAAGGCCCGCGCACCCCTCATCTCTCCTCCCCACACGATCCACCAGACTGGCCGCCGTGCTCACCGCCGGCGCCCTCGTCGCCGTCGGTACGGTCGCGGTCCTGCCACCGGTGGTGGCGGACGCAGCGGAACGTCCTGCGCCGTCCGGCTGCGAGGCGTACGTCCCGCAGGACGCCGCTGAGTCGTCCACCAGCAGCGGTTCCGGGAGCCTCGGTAGCTCCGGCGCCGGGACGTCGCTAGCGCAGGACGCCACCGGCGCCCTGGAGTGCCAGGTCACGTCCCCGTCGATGGGTCGCGAGTTCTCCGTGATCGTGCGCCCCGCGCACACCGAGCAGAACCCCAAGGTCGCCCTGTTCCTGGACGGCGCGGACTCCGGCGAGGTCAACGGCTGGGTCGACAAGGCCGGTGCGCTCGACTACCTGGCGGAGGAGGACAAGACCCTCGTCTTCCCGGTCACCGATCCGTGGACCTGGTCGCAGAACTGGGACGAGGACGCCCCCGGCGACGCCGACGACGCCCAGTTCGAGACCTTCCTCGTCGACGAACTCCCGGACTACCTCGAGAACTCCTTCGACGTGCCGGACGGCGGGCGGGGGACCACCGGTGTGGTCGGACTGAGTGCCGGGGCCTACGCCACGATGAACATCGCCTCGAAGCACCCCGAGCAGTACAACTCCGTCTACGCGCTCAGCGGAATCTACGACCCGCAGTCGCCGGGAGGACGCTTCGCCATCGACACCAGCGCCACCCGCCTCAGTGACCGCGGCCGGGCGCCCTGGACGTCCGAGGCCAGCCGTGCGGCGAACAACCCGACCCTCAACCTGGACAATCTCACCATGCCGGTGCTGGTCAACGTGTCCACCGGCATCGTGCACCCCGAGGAGCTGCGGAGTGAGAATCCGTCGGCCGCGATGTTCCTCGGCGGGCCCGTGGAGACGGGGACGTTCGTGATGACCGGGCAGCTCCAGGCCGAGACCGTGCGCCGGGGACTGGACAACTTCGAGTTCCGCTACGACATCTTCGGCGGTCACACCTGGCCCACGTGGCGGCGTGCGGCCTTCGACAAGGGCACGATCTGGACGTTCCTCGACAAGATCTGACGGGTCGGCTGAGTGTCAGTCTTCTTGGGGAGTTGGGGCACCGAGCGCTTCCAGGCCGGCCGAGACAATGGCCTTGGCATCCACGGGATGGTCCTGGTGGAGTTTCGCGTAGGTCGGGGCCGACTCCGGATCGACGGGGGAGTCCCTTTCGTCGCCGACAATAGGGGCGGTAGTGGCGCTGCCGATCACGAAGTTCGACAACGCGTACGCGGATCGCAGCGGGTCTGGTGATCCGGCGCCGCCTAGGAGCGCGCACATTCGTTCGGAGAGCTGCAGGTAATTTGGCCCACGTGGTGTGCGCATCGCGATGACCTGGCAGGCCCAACGATGCTGGACCAGGTGGCGGTAGTAGGCGAGCATCAATGGATGGAGTGGGGCCTTCTGTACTGCGGCAGCGATCTCTTGGTCGGCGCCGAGCGCCCCGTCCAGTGCAAGGTCGAAAAGGTCGTCCACCGAGCAGATGTGGGAGTAGAGGCTTGGCGCGGCGACCTTGAGTTTCTTCGCGAGTGCGCGGACCGTCAGTGCACGTAGGCCCCCCGCGTCAAGGAGGCTGGCGGCGGAGAGGGCGATGTCCTGCTCGGTGATGGCCCGCCTGCGCTGGACGGGCTTGCGGTGATCCCAGTAACTCACGTCTCCCAGGTTATCGGTTGGGCGCGGACGGAACTAAACGAACTATGTTAGGTTTGTCGACATGGCCTCGAATGACAAGCCAGCAAGGATTCTGACCACCGATCGGCTCTGCCTCCGTCTGCACGAACGGGCGGACGCAGCAGTGCTTCACACCATCTATTCACGGGAGGACGTCGCCCGTTTTCTTTTGGATGAGCCGTGGACCGCAGATGATGCCTACCGGCACATAGAGGAGCGGCTGGTGAAGGGTGACCTGGACAGTGACCGTGGTGCCCTCGCCCTCGTTGTTGAATGCGAGGGACGAGTGGTCGGGGATGTCCTGCTCTGGTGGACTGACCGGGAACGCCGCATCGCGGAGATCGGCTGGGTTCTCGATCCGTCCTACGGGGGACGGGGACTGGCACGTGAGGCAGTCGGCGCGGTCCTCGACCTCGTCTTCGTGACGTACCGGGCGCACCGTGTGGTGGCGCAGATGGATGCGCGCAATGTGGCGTCGGCCAGACTGGCTGCGGCGGTGGGGATGGGCAAGGAGGCGCATCATCGCCAGGACTGGTGGAACAAGGGGGAGTGGACCGATACGGTCATCTACGCTGTCCTCGCTGAAGACCGTGTGCATTGCCCTGAACGGTCGCAGTCACGGGCAGCCGCCGAAGCGCCTGCGCCCTGAGTACCGCCGGAATTGCAGGAGGGATCGCCATTGCGGTGGTTACGTTTGGAATCCTTGGTCACTGATCAGCGTGGTTGCCGGTGGGGACCCAGTCGGCGTCGCTCCGAGAACTCAGAGTGGTTTCTGCCAGGTGAGAAGGTAGCGCCAGAACAGGAGTCGGCGCACTCGGGAGCCCGGCAGTAAGGCGCCTGCCGTGCGGCGGACCTCACGGGTTGTCAATGGAGGAGCCAAGACCATTGGCATTGAGCCTTCTGCCGGACCGGTCGGATACGTATTCTGATACCCCAGCAACCTCCTGGCGTGGAAGAATCCGCCCAGCGCGTGGTGGCTGACAGTTGCAGCGAGCTCTACCGGCCACTCCCCCCGGAGGTCGGTTTTCGGCAGAGCGATGGCGGCGAGTGTCCCTCCGGGCCGCAGCGCGTCGGCAAGTACCGGCAGCACATCCCTCAATTCCATGCGGTGCAGCGTGCTGATCGAGAAGATCGCGTCGTACGAGTCCGGTAAAGGAGGGGACTCCAGTATGTCGGCGAGTATGCACGTCACATTGTCTGGGGCCCGTCGCTGTGCGCGGTCGATCATTGTCGGTGACCGGTCGAGTGCGTCGACGCGGTCGGCACGTTCTGCCAACCGGGCAGCGAACGCCCCGGAACCACAACCGACATCAAGCACCGGTCCGCAGCCTGTCGGCCACTGTTTCATCAGGAGCCGGTGGTAGAAGGAATTGTGGTCCCAGGGCAACATGACCGCAGGCTACCTGGCCCGGGCCGCGGCGACGTCGTTCTGCGTGAACTGCCCCTTGCGTCCCCACAGGAACCACAGTGCCGCGCCGAGCAGCGGGAAGGCGAGGATCAGCAGGAACCAGACCGCCTTGCCGCCGCCGGCGAGCACGTCGCTGGTGACGACGCTGACGAGTGCGGCGATGATGAAGGCCAGCAGGGCCAGGGCGATGACGCCGAGGACGACGAGTAGTGCGATGGCCCAGCCGTCGGACAGGCTTCCGTCGGAGTTGGTGACCGCGGCGAGTGTGTACTGCATTGTTTTCCTCCAGAGGTGGTGGGGATGTGTTGCCACCATGATGCCGCTGGGGAGGAGGTCTCGTCGTCAGACCACGGGATGATTCACGGTATGACTCACGGGAGTCGGGACGCCTCGATGAGGTGCCGGCTGGAGTACGCGGTGAACGGACGGCCCGCACGCATGCCGGCGTCCAACTCCCGCAAGGCATCGGCGTAGCGCTCCACCGAGAAGTCCGGCACCCACCACACGCACTTGCGCAGCAGCCACACCATGGCACCGACGTCGAAGAACTGCATCCGGCAGCGGGCCGTCTCCAGGCGTCGGACGCTCAGGCCGGACGCCTCGGCGGCGGCGACCTCCCCGTCCGGCCCGTGCGGGTCCCGCGCCGCGCGTTCCACGGGACGCGGACCGAGGAAGAACTCGATGAGTTCGAAGCCGGACGCCGGACCCACGTGTTGCGCGAGGTAGCGTCCGCCGGGCTTGAGCACCCGGTGGATCTCCGACCAGTCCGGGGACACCGGGTGCCGGGAACTGACCAGGTCGAAGGACCGGTCGGGGAAGGGGAGCGGTTGCGCCCCGTGCGTCCCGACGACCTCCACGCCCCGGGGGCCGAGCCGCTCGCGGGCGCGGTCCGCGTTCGGCGGCCAGGACTCCGTCACCGACATGGGACGTGGCAGGACGCGGGCCTCGTCGACCACCTCACCGCCGCCGGTGTCGATGTCCAGGGCGGCGGCACCGGGATTCTGCGCCAGGGTCCCCAACCGCGCGGACAGCAGGCCGGCGTACCCCCAGGGCGGCCGCTCCTCGGTGGCCCTGCCATCGAGCCAGGAAAAACCCCAACCGTCCACGTCGGCGGCCCTGGCCTCGGCGACAAGCTCCTCGAATGACCTCATGGGGCCACCGTGCCCCGCGCGGCGGCGACCCGGTCAGGCCTGCAGGTCGATGAGCACCTTGATGTCGTCGTCCCGGTGGTCGAAGGCCTCCTCGTAGTTCGACAGCGGCACCACGCGGGTGACCAGCGACGACAGCCAGTCGCGGTCGGCGTCGCCGAGGGCCTTGGCCGCGGCCCGCCAGTGGTCCACGTTGGCGTTGACGGAACCGACCACGGCGGTGTTGTTGAGCACCATGCGTTTTCCCGCGGCGGCGATGTCGACCTCCATTGGGTCACCCTCCTGGATGCCGAGCAGGCAGACGACCGGGTAGGGGTGCGCGTGGGTCAGGGAGGCGCCGACGAGCGGGCCGGCACCGGTGGTCTCGATGATGATGTCCGGGTCCACGGTGTCCAGGATCTCCCGGAACTCACCGGTGTGGTAGGTCGCGCCCAGGTCAGCAACCAGCTTCGGCTTGATGCCGTCCTCCACCCGGTCCACGACGTGGACGTCCAGGCCACGCTGCTGGCCGATCAGTGCGGCCAGCAGACCCACCGGACCGGCGCCCGTGATCACCACGGTGGTCGGCTCGTTCCACGCACGGTTGCCGACCCGGTCGACCTGGTCCCAGGCCTTGGCCACGACGGAGGTCGGCTCCAGCAGGGCGCCGGTCTTGCCCAGCGCCCGGTCGACCTTCACCACGAAGTCCTTGTCCACGACCCACTCCTGGGAGCCGAAGCCGTCGATCTCCTTGATGCCGCGCTCGCGGTACTCGCCGTTGCGGCACATGTCGAACTCGCCGCGGGCACAGGCGCCGCAGGGCTCCGGGTCCGGACGGCGCACCACGCCGACGACCAGGTCACCCTCGGCGAAGTCGGAGCCCTCCGGGGCAGAGATGACCTCTCCGAGGGACTCGTGGCCGATGATCAGGCGTTTGTGGCCCTCCGGTGCCCAGCCGTAACCGCCGGAGTTCAGGTCGTGGTCGGTTCCGCACACGCCGAGGGCGAGTCCACGGACGAGCAGCTCGCCGGGCCCCGGGGTGGGGGCGTCGAACTCCTCGACGGTCAGGGAGTCGGCCCGACCTGGTTCTACAGTGATGGCTTTCATGGTTCCTCCTGAAATCCACTATCCGGCGTACTGCCGGACGGGTTGTCCCTGGACGCCGGGTTCGGCGACGTAGACCGCCCCGGCGGTGGGTTGGGTGCCGTCGGGGACGTTCTCCCTGGTCGTGGTGATGAACAAGCGGTCCAGGTCCACACCGCCGAAGGTGCAGGCGGTGATGTTCGTGACCGGCAGGTCCACCTGCTCGACCAGGCGTCCCGAGGGGTCCCGGCACTCCACGCGTGAGCCGCCGTAGACGGCGGTCCACACGTTGCCCTCGGCGTCCACGCACAACCCGTCGGGCCCGCCGGCCGGGTCGGCGTCGTCGAGGGTGAACAGGGTCCGTCCGTCGTGCAGGCCCTGCTCGGCGTCCCACGAGAACACCTGCGTCGAGCGGGTCGGGGTGTCGTTGTAGTACGCCAGCGTCCCGTCCGGGCTCCAGTCGATGCCGTTGGAGACCGTCACCGCCTCCAGCGCCGTGGTCACGGTGCGGTCGGCGGCCAGCGCCACCAGCACCCCGCCGCCGGACGCCTGGTCGTAGCGCATCGACCCGCCGTACAGCGTCCCGTCCGGCGAGCAGCCGCCGTCGTTGAAGCGCACTTCGGAGGAGGACAGGACGTCCACCACCGGTGCCAGGTCGGACAGGGCCGGGTCGTCCGCGAGGCGGACGGCGTGCTCGGTGGCGACCACCGCTCCGCCGCCTCGACGGGGGCGCAGGAACGCGGCGACCGGGTCGCCGACGGCGACGGCGGTGACCGATCCGTCCTGCGCGGCGGTGAGGACCCGACCTGCGGTCATGTCGACGTAGCGCAGCGTTCCGGCGACGGACGAACCGTCCTGCGGCCACCACACGGGGCCCTCGGCGTGGAAAGCGACCGGCTCGGTGAACTGTGAGGCTCTCATAAATCTGAGTGTAGGCACGCCCCGAACGCAGTGTGGTAAGGCTACCCCCGCAGGTATCGCGGGGTAGCGTGGCGGCATGGCGAAAACAGGAGACCGGACGACACGGGAGACACTGCTGCGCAGTGGCTATGCATTGTTCGGCGTAATCATAATCGGACTGGGCGCGGCCATCCTCCAGACGGGTGGGGTCGGCGTCGACCCGTACACCGCGATGAACATCGGCATCGCGGCATCGCTCGGGTGGACACTGGGCGCCTACCAGCTGCTCAGCAACCTCGTGCTGTTCATCCCCGTGCTGATCTGGGGGCGCAAGTACATCGGGCCCGGCACCGTGATCAACATGGTGCTCACCGGGTTCTTCATCGACCTGTTCACCTGGATGCTCAAGCCGCTGAAGCCCGAGGACCCGTCGATGCTGGTGATGACCATGTTCTTCCTCATCGGCATCGGGGTCTTCGCCTTCGGCGCCAGCGCCTACATGAGCGCCGGGGTCGGAACCGCCCCCTACGACGCGATCGCGCCGATGATCGTGGAGCGCACCAAGCTGTCCTACACCTGGGTCCGCGTCCCGCAGGACGTGCTGATCGTGGTCCTGGCGATCCTGTTCAAGGGCCAGGTCGGCTTCGGTACCGTGATGACCGCGTTCTTCAACGGGCCGCTGATCCAGAACTTCACCGAGAAGTTCAACCGGCCCGCCGTGGAACGCCTCGTGGGAAAGAAGTAGTCAGAACACCGGCCACGGCACCGCCGGCATGTGGCCGCCCGGGGCGGGGAACCGGCCCGCGGCGAGCAGCCGGTCGCACCGCCCGGACAGGGCGGTGACCTCCGCGACGCTGAGCAGCTCGCCGAGCCGCTCGGCCAGTCCGCCGGTGACGTCGCTGGTGAGGCCGTCGCGCACCGCGCGCACCGCGGCGAGTTCGGCGTCCTGCAGGTCCTCACCGACCCAACCCCACAGCACCGTGCGCAGTTTGTCCTCGGTGTGGAAGGTCAGGCCGTGGTCCACGCCGAACAGGTGCCCGCCGGCGGCGGGCAGGATGTGGCCGATCTTGCGGTCGGCGTTGTTGACCAGCACGTCGAAGAGCGCCATGCGCCGCAACGCGGGGGAGTCCTCGTGCAGCAACGACACCGGCTCGTCGTCCTCGTCGACGCCGTCGAGGACGTGACGCCAACCGTCGGCGACCAGCCGCGGGGCGTCCTGCGTGGCCACCAGTTCGACCGGCGAGGTGTCGGTGACCGGCTCGCACCACAGCTGCACCATGCCCTCGCCGAACGGGCCGTCGCGCAACCAGGTGCGCGGCACCACGTCGAAACCCAGGGCGTCCGACAGGACGTAGGACGCCACTTCCCGGCGTGCCAGGGTTCGGTCCGGGAAGTCCCACAGCGGCTTCTCGCCGATCAGCGGCTTGTACACCACCAGTGTCCCGTCGACGGTGCCACGGAAGGTGGCGTTCGACGCGGCGACGATGCGCCCCTCCAGTTCTAGCTCGCCCTGCGGGAGAGTACCGGTGACGTCGGAGCTCACGTTACAGCCCGTCTGGGATGCCGCACTCGTGGCCCTCGGGGTCCATCGGCTCACCGCAGCGCGGGCACAGCGGACGCCCCGAGTTCACGATCGCCAACGTCCGGTCCACGAACGCCTTCGCCGCACCCACCGGGATGCGCACCGACAGCAGCTCGTCCGGCTCGACCTCGAGCTCGACCGGCTCATCGGCGTCCACCGACGCCTGCAGCTCCTCGAGCTCCTCGGCGTCCAGCTCCGGCGGGGGAGCGGCCTCGATCACCACCTGCGAGGTCTTCGGGTCCCAGCCCAGGCTGAGCACCCCGACCCGGAACTCCTCGTCGACGGGCATGTCCAGCGGATCATCGTCGACGAGCAGCTCGTCGGTGACGTCCGGGACGTTGAAGGGGGTGCCGTCCTGGCTGCGGAGTTTGCCGAGCAGCTCGGCGATCCCCTCCGCCAGCGCGGCGGACTGCTGCTTCTCCAGGGCGACGCTGACCGTGGTGCCACGGTCGCGGGCCTGCAGGTAGAACGTCCGGTCACCGGGCATCCCCACAGTGCCGACAACGAAGCGGTCCGGCCAGTCGAATCCGTGTGTGGTGGTGGGCATGGGGCCCATTGTAGGAGCCTTGGACGTGCCGGTGCAGCAAATAGGTCGCGGAGATCAGCGCGAGTGGCCGGCGCCGCCGCCGACCTGTGCTTCGGTGTCGCCGGTGTTGCTGGCGGCCGTGGCCAGTGCCGCGAGCCAGGACAGGTCACCGTCGGTGGTGTTCACGCACAGCACGTGCGGCATCGCCGCGGTGTAGCGGATGATCGTCACCGACGCGGGGTCGGCGTGTACGCGCTGGAAGTGGTCGAAGGGCATGCCGTAGGCGTCGGCGATGACGGACTTGATGATGTCGCCGTGGCTCACCGCCGCCCACACCGCTCCGGGGCCGTGCCCGGACTCGATCGCGGCATCGTGGCGCCGGACCGCGGCGACGGAACGCTCCTGCATATCCGTCAACGATTCCCCGCCGGGGAACTGCGCGGCGGACGGTTGCTCAATGACCGTCTTCCACAGCTCCTCCTTGCCCAGGTCGGCGAGTGCACGGCCCTGCCAGTCACCGTAGTCGCACTCGACGACGCCGTGCTCGGTGATGAGCTCAGGTGTCGTTGTCTGCTGGTCGATGATGGTTTTCGCGGTCTGTTGGCAGCGCTCCAGCGGGCTGGCGACGACCGCTGCCAGGGGAACCTCGGCGAGGCGGGCGGCGGTGCGGTGGGCCTGGTGGTGCCCGGTGTCGTCGAGGAGGACGCCGGGGGTGCGTCCGGCGAGGACGCCGTCGGTGTTCGCGGTGCTGCGTCCGTGGCGGACCAGGATGACTGTGGCCATGGGGCCGAGGTTAGCCGTGGTGGGGCCGGTCGTGCAGTGGGGCCGATGTCATCTGAGCGATGCCCTGGGGGCATTTTCAGGGCGGGAACTGCCCCGGGGCATGACTCAGGTGACATCGTGGCAGGAGGGGCACGCCACCCCGCCCGGCGCCCACCCACCGCTGACCCCGGCGACTCTGTGGCCCGCGAGCCGGGGGCTACACTCTTCCCCGATGGTAATCATGCGTGCAGAGGCGGCCTATCAGCGGACGGCGGCGGCCTTCAGGAATCCGACGCTTGACCTGCTGCACGGCAGGTACGCGCCGTTCGTCGTCGCGGCGTTGTCGCTGATCTTCACCCCGGACCGTCCCACCGTGGCGATCTCGGACGCCCATGTGGAGGTCGGGGACGTCGTCGACGAGCTGCGCGCCGCCGGCTACGACGAGGACGACCGGGTCGACCGGGGCTCCCGTGGCCTGCCGTCCGGCACCGGCCGGGAGATCTGCCGCTACTGGGTGCGCGTCGGCTGGCTCGTCCCGCAGATCGAGGACGACGTGGAGGTCTACCGGCTCTCCGCGCAGGCCGTCGGCGCCCTGGAGATCGTCGGACGCAGCGGCCTGGGACGTGCGCGGGTGTCGCGCTCGCGTGTGCGCACCCTGCTGGACGCCGTGGACCAGCTCGCCCACGCCGCCGAGACCGACCCGCAGGAACGTATCGCCACGCTGCAGGCCGAACGTGCCTCGATCGACGAGGAGATCGCACGGCTCGAACGCGGCGAGATCGACCCCGTCGACGACGACCAGCTGCTCGAGGAGGCGGAGAACGTCGCACACCTGTCCCGCGAGCTGCCGGCGGACTTCGCCCGGGTGGCGGAGTCGATCAACGCGATGCAGCGCGACGTGGTCGCGGACCTGCGTCAGGACGTCCGGCCCACCGGCGAGGTCCTGCGCGAGTACCTGCACCGTGGCCAGCACGTCATGGAGGCCACCCCGGAGGGCCGGGCGTTCTCCGGGGCGTTGAACCTCATCGGCGACCCGGAGCACATCGACCACCTCACCGACCAGCTCAGCATGCTGATGGCGTTGCCGTTCTCCCGGCACATGGGTGCCGAGCAGCGTCGGGAGCTGCTGGCGATCGCGCGGCGTGTGGAGCAGGGCGTGCAGGAGGTGCTCACGGCGCAGCGTCGGGCGTCGCACGTGATCACCGCGCAGGTGCGGACCCACGACCCGGTGCGTGACCGGGAGGTCGACGACCTGCTGCGCACCGTGATGTCGGGGCTGCAGACGTGGATGCATCAGACCGGGGCGCAGGCGCGCCGGCATGACGAGGTCGAGCCGCTGCGCAGTTTCCCGACCGCGCACCTGGGGCATCTGCGTCAGACGCTCAACGACCTGGAGGTGCCCGGTGGTCCGGAGCCGCTGCGGTCGGACGAGTCGGACGTGGAGTTCCTCCATGCCGACACGCGCGCCTGGGGCGGGCCGTACTACCGCGAGCTGGAGGAGTACGTCGCCGGGTTGGACGGCGACAGCTTCGACCTCGCCGACGCCTTCGCCGCGGTCCCGCAGGACGCCAGACGTCCCGTCGACCTGCTGGGCCTGCTGGAGATCGCGCACCGCAACGGCATGCAGGAGGGCGAGGACGTCTCCGTGGTGGAGACCGTGCGCCCCGACGGCACCGTCCGGCGCTTCGCCTTCGGCGCCGTCACAGCAAACACAGCAGCCGACACCGACCGAGGAGCTGAGCAATGACCGAGAACGAGCCGTTCATCGACACCGTGCCGATGGAGCAGGACCCGGACGAGTGCTTCGCCGGCGACCGCGGTGTGCTGGACCCGGAGGTGCGCCGGGTGCTGGTGCGTCTGCTGCAGCGCCGGTTCCTGCAGGCCGACCGTAACCGGGAGGACTGGAAGGTGCTGATGGACAACCAGCAGGTCATCGAGTCGCGGCTGCACGACCTGTTCGTGCGCCTGGTCGTCGACTCCGACCGCGGGGTGGCCTACAAGCAGCAGGTCCGCTCCGACGAGCTGGACGTGCCGATCCTGCTGCGCGACGAGGCCTACACCCGTGCCGAGACGCTGGTGCTGGTGTACCTGCGCACCGTCTACCAGCGCGAGTCCACCGCCGGCGAACTCGCCGCCCGGGTGGATGTCGAGGAGGTCGAGCAGACCGTGATGACCTACTTCACGCAGGCCAACGGGGACGTCGCGCGGCGTCAGAAGCTCATCCGCAACGCCCTCGGCCGCCTGCGCCAGGAGGGTGTGATCGACGAGGAGACCGAGGGCCGCTACCGCATCAGCCCGCTGGTGGAGATCGTGCTCAGCGCCGACCGGCTGCGTGAGCTCGACGAGTGGCTGAAGAAACAGGTTCAGGAAGACGGAGGTACGGAACTGTGACGATGCTCGACACGTTGTTCGGTCTGGTGCCGGCTGAGTCCCGCGGGCAGCAGTGGTTGGCCGACGAGCTGCACCTGGTCAACTGGGGCGGCTACGACGGCGCCCACCGGGTGAAGTTCTCCCCGGAGGCCACGCTGCTGTGCGGCGGGTCCGGTTCCGGCAAGTCCACGCTGATGGACGCCTACATCGCGCTGATGATGCCGCACACCACCCCGTTCAACGGTGCGTCCAACGGGGGAGTGACCGGCCGGCCGCGCGGCGAGGACCAGCGCAACATCCTGTCCTACGGGCGCGGCAAGATCGACGAGTCGCGCACCGACGACGGCACGCAGGTCACCGTGCTGCGCGGTGACGGCTGCGACACGTGGACGGCGGTGTCGATGACCTGGACCGACCACGACGGCTCCCGGTTCACCGCGGTGCGCGCCTGGTACATCCCGGCATCCGCCCGCGTGCTGGACGACACGGTGAAGGTGCGCGGCGTGGCCGAGGGCGAGTTCGACCCGGCCGTGCTGGAGCAGGCGGCCGAGCGACGGCTGTCGGACGCCGCGGTGCGGGCCGTGGGTCTGGAGACCATGGCCACCGACCGGGAGTTCCTGGCGCGCGTGCACTCGGTGCTCGGCATCGGTGCGGCAGGTGCGGGGGCCAAGGCGATGAGCCTGCTCGCCCGGATCCAGGCCGGTCAGCAGATCACCACCGTCGACGAGCTGTACAAGCGTATGGTGCTCGAGGAGCCGGAGACGATGGCCACCGCCGACGCCGTGGTCGCCCACTTCGACGAGCTGGAGAGCACCCGTACCCGGATGGTCACCGCCCAGAAGCAGGTCCGGGTGCTGCAACCCGTCCGCGGCATCCGGGTGCGGATCGAGGAGTCCGCCGAGAGGCTGCGCCTGCTCGACGAGCTCGGACGCTTCGCCGACGCGTCCTCCCTGGCGTCGTTGTGGCGCACCTCCCGACGCCTCGACCTGCAGCACGAGGCGGAGACCGAGGTGCGCACCCGCAAGCAGGCCGCGGACGCCGAGGTGCGCGCGCAGGTGGCGTCCGCCGAGGCGGCCGAGGCCGAGCGCGACGGCCTGGTGGACGTCCTGCGCCACTCCGGCGGCGACCGCCTGGACACCGCCGAACGCGAACTCACCCAGGTCGACCGGCGGCTGACCGCGGTGCGGCAGAACCGGGAACGCTTCGAGGAGAACACCGCCTGCCTGGACCTCGACGTGGCCACCGGGGACGACTTCGCCGCCCTGGCCGAGCGGGCGCGCGCCGCGCTCGCCGACCGCGACGCCAAGACGTCCTCCCGCGACGCCTACGCGGAGTCGCGCGTGCAGCTCAAGGACCTGCGCCGGCGGCTCGCCGAGGTCGAGACCGAGCACCGCTGGACGCAGCAGCGTCGTGACAACATCCCCGAGCGCCTGCACGTCGCCCGCCGGCTGCTGGCCGACGCCGCCGACCTGAGCATCGACGACCTGCCCTTCGTCGGTGAGCTGGTGGACGTGGCCACCGAGTACGAGCCCTGGCGCGAGGCGTTCAACCTGGCTCTCGGCGGCTTCGCCACCACCATGCTCATCGACGCCGACGACCTGCCCCGCTTCCGCCGGGCCGTGGAGACCGTGCGCACCGACGTGCGGCTGCGCTACGAGGGTGTGCACACCGGCTTCGAGCAGCGCGACGGCCTGGACCCGCAGCGCATGCCCGGACGCCTGGACTACCGCGAGACCGCCTTCACCGGCTGGCTGCAGGACCGCCTGGAACGCCAGTTCGGCTTCCACTGCGCCGACTCCGCCGACGAACTCTCCGCACGTCAGCCCGCGCTCACCATCACCGGGCAGGTCTCCCAGGGCGACCGCGGAGCCCACGGCGGGCACGGCGGACGCAACGTGCTGGGCTTCTCCAGCCACCGGCGCCTCGGCGAACTCGAGGAGACCATCGGTGCGTTGCGCACACAGGTCCGCGAGGCGGAGGACGCCGAACGTGCCGCCGGCGCCGACCTCGACGCCCTGGACGCCCGGCACGCCGCCTACTCCCGCGTCACCGACCTGACCTGGGAGGAGATCGATGTCGCCAGCGTGGAGGCCGAACGTGCCCGCTGGTCCGGCATCATCGACGAGATCACCGACGGCAACCCCGAGATCGCCGACCTGCAGCGGCAGATCGCCGAGCTGAAGGTCACCGTCACCCGCCTGCAGGAGTCCACCGGACGCGCCAAGGGCGATCAGGAACGCCTGGCCGCGCAGTGGGCCGACACCGTCGACGAGGTCGACGCCGCCCAGGAGGCACTCGACGAGGCGGAGAGCGCCGGCCGGGAACTCGACGACGCCCAGACGTCCTACCTCAACGAACGCTTCGACCCGCCGGAGGCCGCAGGCTCCGGTTCCGGTGACGGCCCGGCAGCCACCGCGAAGCGTCTGGCCAGGTTCGACGCCGCGCTGGACACCGCCTCCAGGCGTCTGGAGGACGACCGGGCCGCCGCGCAGAACACCGTCGCCGAGCAACGCGAGGCGCTGCGCCGGACCATGGAGACCTTCCTCGACGCCTGGCCCAACCCCACGCTGCGCGCGGACCCCGACACCTCCCTGAAGGACTTCGAACGCATCCTGGTCGACCTGGAGACCAGCGGGCTGCACGAACTCGAGGCCGAGTGGCGCGACAGCCTGCTCACCCTCTCCGGCAACGACCTGACCAACCTGGACTCCACGCTGGGACGCTCGCTGCGCGAGATCCGCGAGCGCATCGAACCGATCAACCGGATCATGGAGGACCTGCCGTTCTACGACGACGACCACCGGCTGCAGATCTCCCCGCGGGAGAACCAGTCCGAGGTGCGCCGCCGCTTCCGCAAGGACCTGCGCGACGTGCGCACCCTCATCGCCGAGGCCGGCAACGACGGCGAACGTGAGCAGGCCTACGAGCGCATGGCGCGACTGATCAACCGCATCAGGCGCACCGCGCCCGACTTCGCCGACCTGGTGGACGTGCGCAACCACGTGCGCGTCAGTGCCGAGAAGATCCACGCCGGGACCAAGGAGCACGCCGCCCTCTACGACCACATCGGCGAGAAGTCCGGTGGCGAGTCCCAGGAGCTCATCGCCTTCATCGTCGGTGCGGCACTGCGTTACCAGCTCGGCGACGCCGACGCGGCGCGTCCCCGCTACGCGCCGGTGTTCCTCGACGAGGCGCTGATCAAGGCGGACGCACACTTCACCGAACGTGCCATCGGTGCCTGGCGGGGCCTCGGTTTCCAGCTGGTCATCGGCGCGCCGAACGACAAGTACAGCGCGATCGAACCGCACGTGGACGTGGAGTACGACATCCTCAAGGACACCCGCGGGCGCTCCTGGGCCAAGCCGAAGGTGGGGTTGGTGGGGTGAGAGGCACCCCGCGTCGCGTGCAGGATAGGGCCCTCGCGTGCCAAGGAAGGGACGACTCCGGCACGCTACCGGGGGGGGTCGGTGGCCTACTGCTGCGTGGTGTTGACGATGTAGAGGTCGCAGGGCGACTCCGCGGCGACCTTGCGCGCGATGCTGCCCAGGATCCGGGAGAAGCCCTGGACGTGCTTGTTGCCCACCACGATGGTGTCAGCGTCCAGCTCATCGGCCTTCTTCAGCAGGGCCTCGGCCGGGGTACCCTCCACCGCGGCGGCGTGCACGGTGATGGAGGGGTACTTCTCGCGCAGGACGTCCGACACGGAGTCGGCGACCTCCTGCGCGGCGTGCGAGTAACTCTCCGTGAGCCGACGGTAGGCGGCCTGCGTCCCGGCGCTCGGGTTGTTCGCCCGGGCGGCCTCCAGGGTGACCGTGCCGCTGATGCTGAACGCGGAGAGCACGTGCAGCTCCGCACCGGTGCCGGCGGCCAGCTCGGCCGCCTTGTCGGCGGCGGCGAGGGCCGTCTGGCTGGAGTCGACACCGGTCACGATCGTCTTGGTCATGGTGCACCTTTCGAGGGAAGGACGGATACTTTCGTCAGTGTAGTCTGCGTCGGAACAGTGCGTGTCCCGGTACGAGCCTCAGTGCGTGGTGTGCACGATGAACAGGTCGCACGGTGCCTCGGCGGCGACCTTGCGTGCCACACTGCCCAACACCCGGGAAAACCCCTGCACGTGCTTGTTGCCGACCACGATCGTCTCGGCGTCGAGTAGTTCGGCCTGGCGCACGAGCACCGCCGCCGGCGTGCCCTCCTGGGCTGACGCCTTGACGGTGAGCCCGGGGTGCGCCTCTCGCAGCACGTCGGCGACCGCCTCGGCGACCTGTCCGGCGGCCCGGGCCTGCCCCTCACTCAGCCGCTGGTAGGCGACCGAGGTCGACAGTCCGAGGTCCCGGGTCTTGAACGACTGCAGGGTGTCGGCCGTGCTGGTGCTGAAGGCGGAGAACACGTGGAGCTCGGCCCCGGTGCCCTCGGCGAGTTCCGCGGCGCGCATCGCCGCGTTGAGCGCGGTCTGACTGGAGTCCACGCCGGTCAGGATGATCTTCTTGCTCATCGGGGGCCTTCCTGGGGATCGGTCGGTGAGGTGGGTGAAATGGGTGAGGCGGTGGCGGTAGCCGAGGTCGTGTCGTTCTCGGCGGCCTCTGCCTGAGCCTCTGCCTCGTCCTCTGTTTCGGCGCTTCCGGTGCCGCCGTCGGCCAGGCCGGCCTGCTCGATGAGCTTGGGGCGGCGCACGGCCTGCCAGATGGCGAAGGCGATGGAGGCGATGGTCAGGATACCGAGAACCAGTGGGATGGGCTCGAGCATCCAGGTGAAGCTGCCGTTGTTGATGATCATCGCACGGCGGAAGCCGCTCTCGGCGATGGGGCCGAGTATCACGCCGATGATCAGCGGGGCCAGCGGGTAGCCGCCCTTGACCATGATGTAGCCGAGGATCGCGGCGAGGAACATCACCAGCACGTCGAAGACGCTGGAGCGCATGGCGTAGGAACCGACGACGGCGAGCACGATCACCGACGGCCACAGCAGGCGCGGCGGGACGGACTCGATGAGCTTCACCCAGAAGCTCGTGCCGAACCAGCCCAGGACCAGCAGCACCAGGTACACCAGTGCGAAGCCGATGAACAGGCCGTAGATCAGGTCCGGGCTGCCAGTGAACAGGGTCGGGCCGGGCTGCAGGCCGTGCACGGTCAGCGCACCGATGAGCACGGCGGAGGTCACGTCGCCCGGGATGCCCAGGGTCAGGGTGGGCACCATCGCACCGGCGGTGCCGGCGTTCTTCGACGACTCCGCGGCGGCGATGCCCCGCGGGTCGCCCTTGCCGTACTGTGACTTGTCCTTCGCCGCACGCTTGGACTCGTTGTAGGCAACGAAGGAGCTGATGTCGCCGCCGACGCCGGGGATGATGCCGATGATGAAGCCGATGGCGGAGCCCAGGAGGCTGGACGGTGCCAGTTTGCGGAACCAGGACGGTGTGGCACGGAACTTCTCCGGCTTCATCTTCAGGTTCAGCTTCGTGACCCGCTCGACCTGCAGGAAGGCCTCGGAGACGGCGAACAGGCCGATCATCAGGGGGATGAAGGAGATACCGGAGATCAGGTCGGCGTTGCCGAAGGTCAGGCGGGGGAAGCCCTGGATGGTGTCCAGGCCGATCATGGCGATGCCCAGGCCCAGGAAACCGGCGATGAGGCCCTTGACCATGCGTCCCTCGGAGATCGAGGCGATGATCGTCAGGGCGAACAGGGCGAACAGGGCGAACAGGGCGAGCATGAAGTTCGCCGAGGAACCGAAGCCCAGGGCGAAGTTCGCGATCACCGGGGAGAAGAACGCGAGCAGCAGCACGCCGATGAAACCGCCGATGCAGGACGCCAGCACGGAGATCTTCAGGGCCTGCACGCCCTTGCCCGCCAGGGTCATGGCGTGCCCGTCGGCGACGGACGCGGCGGAGGCTGGCGTCCCCGGCGTCCTGATCAGGATGGCGGGGATGGAGCCGGCGTAGACGGCTCCGCCGTAGATGCCGAGCAGCAGCATCATGCCGGCCAGTGGTTCGAAGGCGAAGGTGAAGGGGAGCAGCAGCGCCACTCCGACCGTCGCCGAGATGCCGGGTAGTGCACCGACGACCACGCCGATGAGCACACCCAGGACGAGCATGAACAGGACCTGCACGTCGGCGATGGCGCCGAAACCTTCTATCCAGTTACTCATGGCATGATCCCCTCGATGATGCCGTCGGGCAGGTAGACACCCAGGGCGGCGGTGAACAGGTAGTAGACGACGACGGCGACGGCGACCGGCACGAGCACCAGTCGCAGCGGGCTACGGATACCCATGATCAGCAGGCCGACGACCATGAAGACCAGGGTGGAGAGCATGAAGCCCAGCGGTGTCATCGCGTAGGTGTAGGCGATGCCGGCGACCACGATGAGCACCGTGCGCAGCCGGGCGCCCTTCTCCGGCAGGAAGGTGTTCTTCTCCGCGTTGAACAGCAGGAGCACACCGAGTCCGGCGAGGGCGAAGCCGATGAGGCGGGGGAGTGCGGCGGTGCCCGGGTCCTCAGGCTGCCCCGGTTCAGGGAAGCCGGCGGCCAGGACGAGCAGGGCGACGCCGAGCAGCAGGATGATCACCGCGATGATGCGGTCACCCAGGAGTGATCCCTGCGCTTGTGTCTGGGGTTGTGTCTGTGTGTCGGTCATCATTCCGCTCCCAGTCCTGCATCGGAGACGACGGTCTCGTAGCGGTCGTATTCCTCAGAGAGGAAGTCGTCGAAGCCGGCTGCGTCCTTGTACTCCTGGGTGAAGCCCAGGTTGTCCATGTAGTTGGCGAAGCCCTCGCTCTGGCGCGCCTCGTTGAAGCACCTGTTGAGTTCCTCGACGTCCTCGTCCGGGGTGCCGGACGGGGCGAACAGGCCGAGGATGGCGTAGCTCGTCCAGTCCACGCCGGCCTCCTCCACGGTGGGGACGCCGGGAAGCAGGTCGTCGAGGCGCTTGTCGCCGGCGATCGCCAGGGCACGTAGCTGGTTCGACTCGACGTAGGGCGCGATCTCCGCGGCGCCGACGGCGACGGCGCGGGTCTCGTGCCCCATGACCGCCTGCAGGGCGCCGGCGGCGCCGCCGTAGGGGACGTTGCGGATGTTGGGTTGCTCGGCCGCCTGGGCGAGCCCGGCGAAGCCCATGTGGTAGATCGAACCGGTGCCGGAGCTGGCCATCGTGACGTCCTCGTCGGTGGTCAGCAGTTCGTCGACGTCCTCGATGTCGGAGTCCGGCGGCACACCGTAGGCGACGGGCTGTTCGCTGTACTGCATGATGCCGCGGACGTCGTCCGGCCCGATCTCGGACACCCCGAGGTGGCGAAGGGTCGAGAGTTCGATGGTCGCCACACCGATGGTGTTGCCGTCCGGGGCGGAGGAGGCGACGGACTGGAAGCCGACCGTGCCGGAACCGCCGGACTCGTTGCGGATGATCACGTCGCGTCCGCAGGTCTGCTGGGCGTAGATGGCGAGCTGGCGGGCGGTGCCGTCGGCGGAGCCGCCCGGGTCGAAGGGGACGACCAGGTTCAGGGGTGCACCGCCGGACGAGGAGCCCTCCGACTCCTCGTCGGTGCCGCAGGAGGTCAGTGCGAGGGCACCGACCAGGGTGAGTGCGGCGACGGCGCGTCCTGCCCTACGGGTGGTTCCTGGTCTCGGTCGTGTTGGGATCTGTCCACTCATGCATGGTCCTCGGGTCTCAACGTCGGTCGCGAGCGAGTGTTCACTGTGCGAACGCTCGTTCGCTTTACGACTAAAACTTACCCGATAGAAAGTGTTATGCACAACAGCGCCGGTCAAATGGGAGGTCAGTCACTTCCCTCGCGCTCGACGACGAGGATCCGGGCCTCCGGGGCGGGGTGGGCGACATGGGCGTCGCCGACCTCGACACAGCACAGCGAACCCGGGGTGAGGTGCTCGACACGCTCCTCACCGTCCACGGTGTAGTGCATGTCCACCGCACCGTCGAGGACGACGAAGACCTCCGGGCCGTCGTTGACGTGCCACTTGTACGGTTCGTCGGTCCAGTGCAGCCTGGCGGTCGCGGTCTCGAACACCCCGAGGTCGAGGGCGCCCCACGGGCGCTCGGCGGTGAACTCGCTGGCGTTGATGAATCTCATGTGTTGCTCCGTGTTCTTGTCCGTGTTCTCGTCCGGGTTCTTGTCAGGGGAGGACGTGGACGGTCGTCCCGCCGAGTACCCGCCCGTTGACCTGCACCTCGATACGGTGCGGACCAGGGTGGATCGTGCGGATCGACACGTGTGCGAAGGCGTGCCGGCGGCTGAACTGCACGGCCTGACCCGGCGGGAGGTCGCGCACGGTCAGCTTGAACACCTTGCCCGCCTTCGGCCCGCGCGCCCCCTGGTAGTGCACCACGTAGTCCACGGCCGCCCGTGTCGGCGCCGTAGCGGCGTCCGCACGCAGGGTGAAGGACAACTTCGTCGCCTCGCCGATGGCGATCGTCGACGGGGAACAGGACAGCTCCAGGAGCTCGACCGGGGCATCCGGGTCGAAACCGAGGATGGCCAGGGCACGCGGGTCGCCGCGTTTGATCAGTGTGCGCAGGCTGTGCCGCACCACGAAGTCGCCCTGGGTCGACGCCTCCGCCCACCGGCGGGCCGTCTCCAACGCGAGCTCAGGATGGTCCTTGGCGATGTCGTTGAGATGGTTGGCCACCGAGCGCCGGACGTAGAGGGAGTCGTCGTTGACCAGGCCCTCCAGCAGCTCCAGCGCGTCGGACGGGTCGGCGATGAAGTGGGGGAGACGCCCCGCCCAGGGCAGACGCGGGCGTGTCCCCTCCGAGACCAGGCGCCGGACGTGCTCGTCCGGGCTGTCGACCCAGGCGCGCAGGTGCGCCATGGTGGTCTCATAGTGGTTCAGGATGAAGGGGCGGATCGCAAATTCCGCGGTGTGGTGCGAGGTGAGGTCGGCCAGCAACGGCAGGGCGACGTCCGGCCGGTCCGCCATCGCCACGGCGACGTAGTCGTTTACCGGCATCCCCGCCCACTCCGGCAACGCCGTCGCGGTGCCGTCGTTGCTGGCGCGCAGGACGTGGCGGACGACGTCTGCGGCGCCCTCGGCGTCCTGCGCGTTGTCTTTGTCGTCGCCGGACGCCGGCAGCGTCGCAGCGAGCGCGGCGGCGATCTGCGCGCTCCGCGCCTTGAGCTCCAGGTCATCCAGGCCGGTGAGCGCGATTTTCTCGAAGGCCGCGCGATCGAAGGTGGGGGACGCCGCGGCGAAGGCGGCCCCGATGCCCGTGACGAGCTCCGGTGACAGGTAGTCCTTGAACGCTGACTTCTGGGGCTTGTCGTTCTGCTCGTCCGTCATAAGCGACAGTTTGCCATGGGCGTGTCAGCCGCTGTTCCCTCCGGCTCCATCATCTGATCGGGAGTCGCCAGACCCGGCGATGGGTAGGCAGCGGCCGGTGGGTGTGGGCGTTAGAGTGGTGATGTCACATGAAAATAGTAGATGGTGGCGATGAGTGACCTCTTGATTCGGAACGTCGACGATGTGGACGCAACCAGAAGATCCGTACGGTGGCTCCCAATGGGGCCGCGGAGGCTCAGATGCTCGGAGGATTACGATGGTAGCTCGTATTCAGCAGGGAAGAATGCCCAAGCGAGAACTCTCGTTTCCCGACCATCTGTCATTACTTCAGCATGGGGACATGAGGAATGCCATCTTCAAGAAAGTCTTCTCCGGCGCGTGTGAAACCGAAAGACTCATACCACTCCTCTAGGGGCGCTTGGGCATCGAGAACGATCTTCTTGTCCGGTGCAGCTTTCGAGCACTGGTTCAGTGCGTATGTGAAGAGTTCCCGGGCGATACCGGTACCACGGTAGTGCTTGTCTGCCACGACGCGCCCGATACGTAGCGACTGTTCTTCGGTTAGTATTCGCAACGTGGCGAGAATGTCGTGATTTTTAGTGGCTCTTCGCGATTCACAGTGCGTTGATCCGGTCGCGGAGCTGCCCGGAATGAATCAGCGACCTCAAGATGTAGTGGTCCAGATTTCGGAACCCCAGTGCAATCCCGCGCAGGTCCTCCAGCCTCCCATTGACGGCCTCGACGGGCCCGTTCGACGCTCCGACATGGAAATACGCCAA